>CAJFUU010000290.1 GCA_904420265.1 uncultured Clostridia bacterium | reverse complement strand
GCAACAGCGCGTCTGCCGGCCAGGCAGGGCCGCTCAAGGCAAAACGCACAATGAATGGGCAAAAGGCGTTTCCCGCCTCCATTGGCGCGGCAATTGCCCAGGTTCGGCGCGGCCACGGGGGGTAAGCGGAAAGGCTGGACTTTGATTTGCAGCACTGTCCTAAAAGCCGAACCTACGGCATTGCGTTGCGCTTGCCTCAACGACGCATCTGCCTGTCAGGCAGGGCTGTTCAAGGTAAAACGTATGGCATTGCGTCGCTCTTGCCTCAACGGCGCGTCTGCCCGCCGGACAGGGCCGCTCAAGGCAAAACGCACAATAAATGGGGAAAAGGCGTCCCGCCTGCATTGGCGCGGCAATTGCTCCTGGCGAAATACGGTAACAGGGATTATATGGCGGACATGCGGCGTCTGAAAAATTGGCCCGCAACACCGTCCGCGTTCAATGTCCCCAAAACGCCAAAGCGGACGCCAATGCGTCCGCTTGCGTTTTGTATTCGCGAGGCGATGCTCAGCCGCGCGATACGGTGTAGGCGGTCATGGTGTCATCCGTATCCACCAGCACGGCGGAACCATCCGGGGAGATGAGGATGGCAGAGGAATAATCGTAGGCGAAATCCAGAATCACGTTTCCGTGCCAGTCGATCAGGCCCCACTTTTCCTCGGCATTCTTGGCCTTGAGCAGCATGCCGTCGCCGCCCGGATAGGGCGCAAATTCAGAATAGTCCGTTTCGGTAATCGTGCCGTCGGCGGCGACGATGCACAATTTGCCGCTGATGTCGGGCACGATCATGCTCAGGCCGATGATCGTGTCGGTGACATAGTTCGGTTCGCAGGTGACTTCGCCGTTCAGCGCCACATAGCCATAGCGGTCGGCAACCTCCACACAGGCATAGCCGTTTACGGCATAAACGTAATCGCCGCCGTAGTTCAGGCGTTCAATGCCGTCGTACTCGCAGGGCACCACCAGATTGCCCTCCAGGTCAATCAGGCCATATTTGTCTTCCAGTTCCACGCGCGCGTAGCCGAGCATATCGTATTCGTAGATGCTGTCATACACGCAATCGGCCACCAGGTTGCCTTCCAGGTCGGCCACGCCCACCATGTATTCGTCGTTGCTCACCGCCAGCAGGCCGTGGCCCAGATCGGCGTAGAAGCGATAGCCGGGCACAACCACTTCGCCCGTGCTCAGGGAAACGACGCCCTCGTCGGAGGATTCGTAAGCGTCATAGAGGCTGTCGGTTTCGCCCACTTTGGTCAGCGTCGCATCGTATATGCTGATAACGTCGGAGCGGTCCTCGATGTAAAGATAGTCGCCGTAAGCCACGGCGCTGTTCATATCCTCGCGCGCGAGCGTGCCCACCAAGGCGGCGGCGGTCAGATCGTATACGTCATAAGCGGTGACGATGTAGTTTTCGTCGCCAAAGAGGGCCTGATAATCATACGGCTCGCCGTCCGTTTCCTCAAGCTTCACGCCCAGGGCCCACTTTTCGGAAAGGAAGTCGATGTCGCCATATTCCATGGGGATAACCAGTTCGCCCGCGGCGTTGAGCGCGCCCATCTTGTTGACGCCGTCCTCATTTTGCACGGTGTAACAGGAGCTGACGCCGTACTCGCTCAGGCTTACGTATTCGCAGGGGATCAATTCGTTGCCCTGCACGTCGAACACGCCTTCGAGATACTCGTCGTTTGTGTCGATGATGTTCGCGCAGTCGTCTTCAAAGTCCGCATAACCGCTAAAGGTTCCCGCCTGCTCAAGCGTAACCGCGGCGCTTTCCTCGGCCACAGCCGGCACGCACAGCGCCAGTGCCAGCGCCAGAAGGACTACCCAAAACCGTTTCATTGCCATCTCTCCTTGCAAGAATTGGAACAATCCGACTTTCATTATAGCGGCGCGGGCCGCATAAGTCAACGCCCGCTTATCTTGGATGGGTTAAATCCCCGCGACGGCTTTCAGCCCAGTTCCTCGCCCACCACCATGCACAGATAGGCTGCGGCGGCGTCAAAGCGGGCGTCGTGATAGTGGTCGCCGCCGCCGAACCACTTGCGGCATTTGCGCGTGACCAACTCCGGAGTGATGCCAAAGTGCTTCATCAACTCCTCCAGGCGCGGGGGCTTTAATTTGCTGGGATTCTGCTTGAGGGGAATATTGGCCTCCTGCGTATAGTGTTGCAGCGTGCAAAAGCGGGGAATATCGGGAAACTGCACGCCGATACGGGCAAACTCATCGCGCAGATAGCGCATATCGCCGGCCACGTCGTGGCCGATGACCATGCCGCACTTGGAAAAATCGCGGTAAATTTCGTCCGCGTGGTGCGCGAACAAATCGCCGCCCGAAAGGCGGCGCAGCTGTCCCACGCCCAGCCCATGCACTTTGCGCGCATGGCGGTTGATGGCCTCCACGGAAAAATAGAAGTTCTTCCCGCGGATGCGGCGGCCGTCGATAATGAGATAGGAAAGCTGTATAATGCGGCTGGGGCGCATGCCGTCCAGTTCCGCGTCGAGCGCAATCATGCGCTTTTTTTCGTGTCTGCTTCCAAACAAGGTAGGTCCTCCTAAGTTTTCAGGACAAGCCGGGCACAGCGGCGCCGTGCCCAAAGTTGCAAAAATGCTATGGGCGCAGGGCGCGCTCCAGGCCCTCCAGCCCCGCCTGCACGTTTTTCCACTGGGTGGCCAGGTTGAGGCGGAAGAAGCCGCGGCCGCGCTCGCCAAAGAACAGGCCGGTGTTGAGGCCTATGCCGCCCACGTCGATAAGACGGCGGAACAGCGCCTCGTGTTCCATGCCCAGGCTGCGCATATCCAGCCACATCAAATATGTGCCTTCCATGGGCTTGAGGGCGATCTGCGGCAGGCGCCCGGCGATGAAGGCATAGGCCCTGTCGCGATTTTCGCGAATGTAATCCACGCAACCGTCCAGCCAGGCGTCGCCGTGCTCGTAGGCGGCGCGCTGGGCAACCATGGCGAAGAGGTTGGGATGATCGGCGTTTACGCGGTGCATTTCCGCCGCCAGGCGCGCGCGCACGTCCTGATCCGGCACGATGACGGACGACTGGCGGATTCCGGCGATATTAAACGCCTTGGTAGCCGAAGTGAGCATCACGGCGCGGCGGGTGAGCGTAAGCAGCGGCGTGTGCACATGCGGAGCGAAGGCAAAGGCGGCATGGATTTCGTCGGCGATGATCAGCGCCTGATACCGCTCTGCCAAGGCCGTCAGCCGCTCCAGTTCCGCGCGCGTCCACACGCGACCCACAGGATTGTGCGGGCTGCATAAAAACATGCACTTCACACCGCTCTGGAAGGCCGCTTCCAGGCCTTCGAAGTCCATTTTCCAGCCCTCGTCCGTTTCCAGAAGCGGGCTTTCCTCCACCGTGCGTCCGGCGCGCAGAATTGTCTCGCGGAAGGGGCCGTATACCGGGGGCTGGATCAATACCCGTTCGCCCGGCTGTGTAAATGCATAGAGGGAAAACAGCATGCTGTCCACCACGCTGGGGCTTTCGAGAATCCATTCCGGTTCGATGCTCAGGCCAAAACGGCGCTTCAGGAAGTTTACCTCTGCCAGGCGGTTCTCCGGCTCGTTTTGCGTATAACCGTATATGGGATGGGCGGCGCGCGCCTTGAGCGCCTCGACAATTTCCGGCGCGCAGGCGAAATCCATGTCCGCCACCCAGAGAGGGACGACGTCTCCGCGGCCAAATACCGCCTTGCGTTCATCCCACTTTTCGCAAGCCGTGCCGGCGCGGTCAATAACGGCGTCGAAGTATGCCCGATCAATCTTCATTCGTTTCCCTCCGCATGCGTTGTTCGTATACCTTTCTTATTATACTTCCGAAACGGAAAATTTGCAACATAACATTTTTGCAATTATTTTTCATATAAATGAAACAATATAGTCGCACGCACGCCACACAAATGCGCTATCATAAATTGTCAACGGTGGATTATCCCTCATCCCATTCCCCAACCCCTCCACCGTCGATCGGCGGCGCTTCATGTGAAGCGCCGTTTGTCATTTTTGTCGAAAGAACTGAAACCAAGCGTAACTTTGCGTCGCTTGACATGCCGCAAAGCGCGTGCATATAATGGAAGTCGCGGCAAATATACGAGGGGGAGGCCTTGCCATGTTCCGCAGAACCAGGGTTGAAGGCGAAGTGAGCGCGTTCCCGCCCCATCAAACCTTTGCGGTGGGAATCATACTTTCCATGATCGCGGGCTATCTGGAGGCGCATACCTATATACTGCGCGGCGGCGTGTTTTGCAACGGGCAAACGTCCAACATCGCTCTGATGATGATCAACTTCGTTCGCGGCGACTTTGCCCGGGCGCTGTACTATCCCATCCCCATTCTGGCGTTTTTCTTCGGCATTGTTTTCGCGGCCTTTTTGCGCGGGCAACTGCATACCCTGCGCTGGGCGCGCCTGGAAATGCTGATTTTGCTGCTGGAAATGGGGCTTTTGTTTGTGGTGGGCTTCGTGCCGCAGGGCGGCGGCGATACGCCGGTGAACATACTGGTAACGTTCATCTGCGCCGTGCAATATGAAATTTTCCGCGAAACGCGCGGCTTGCCTTACGCCAGTATTTTCTGCACCGGCAATTTGCGCACGGCGGCGGAGTATTTCTACGTGTTCGCCAGCAAGCGCGACCGGCTGGCCGGGGCCACGTGCCTGCGCTACATACTGGTTATCGGCGCGTTCGCCGTGGGCGTGTTCGCCGGGGCCTATCTTTCACAGCTTTGGAACGTCAAGTCCATCTGGGTCTGCTGCGTCATGTTTGTGGCCCTGATGCCGCTGATGTTCCGGCGCAACGCCAATTGAGGCGCACGCAAACGGCCGCCCGCATCTGAAAAAGACGCGGGCGGCCGTATTTTGCAAAGGGCTATTCGCCCTCGCCTGCGGCGTTGACATAGCGCACCTCGCCGGGCATAATCAGCCCCAGTTCGTCGCGGGCGGCGCGCTCGACGTATTCGTCTGTCTGCACAAATTCAATTTCCTTTTCCAATTCCCCGATTTCGCGCACAATCTGGTCGCGCTCGGCGGTTCTTTCCTGTACCCGGGCGACCTGCGCGTCCAGGCGGGCGCGCGTTACCAGAAAACTCACCGAAAATACCAGCGCCGCCGTCAAAGACAACATCACCCAAAAGCGGGGCCTGGTTTGATACCTGCGCGCCATGCGATCCCTCCGTCCCGAACATAGTGTGAAGAAAATTCGACACGCGGGGCCGCTTTCCTGTCAGCGAAAGATGACTTTAATGAGACGAAATTTTGCGATTCTCCGGAAAAGTTGTCGAATTGCGCGCACAATGCGCCGGCTCACAGCCCGCCCCAAGCGATGCAGGCCCAGAAAATAAAGCGCCATGCCCAGGCCGGCGCCCAAAAAGGCATACAGGCGGGGCTCGCCACGGTTCGCAAACGTAAGCGCCGCGCCCAATATCACGGCTGAAAGCACGCCAAAAGCCAAATCCGCGGCCAGCGAAAGCAACGACCCGGCGCGCAAAAGGCGGCGCAGCAACGAAAAAACGCCGTAAAGCAGGCCCGTAAGCAGGCCCGCGACCATCATCGCCACAAACACGCGCCACTGGCCGACCGTGGAAAACAGCATGCGTACCCCTCCTGCCAAGCGCAATTCGCGCGTCATGCCGCCGGCCCTGTCTTTGCGCCGCGCGCCGCGAAAACCATGCGAGCGTTTCCGCCGCGCGCCCTAACCGGGGCTTTGGGATTTTCCCTTTGCGGCGCGCAAAATTCCGGCGGCGAAGCCCCGCGTGAGGGCAGCGTCCGGTTGGACGGCCCCGCAGCCGTTCGGGCGGAACTCCGCGCGTTTCTTCAGGCCGGACCGCCGCCAGTCATTCCGGGTTTGCGCCGCGCCGGCGGCGCGTCAGCGAAACAGACGGCTCAACACGCCGCCCTCCCGGCGCGGCCGGCCGGCATATTCGATAGAGGCGACCTCCCCCTCAATGACCAGTTGCCCGTCCTTGAGGTTGAGATTTTCCACATGCAGCCCCTCGCCGGTGACGGTCATCTGTCCGGCGTCGGTCAGAAGCACCACAAGCTGCTCGTTGAAACAATCCACATCGGAAACGCCGGTGATTACGGCGCGCTCGCGCCCGGTCAGACAGAGCGTGTGCCGGCTGGCGGCGGTGGTCGTCTGCTGCTGCATATGCAGGCCCCCTCTCACGCCCATTGTATGCGCGCGGCGGGCAAATATGCGCTCAGCCCGCTTCCCGCGCGGCGCGCAGATAGGCTGCAAGCAGCGCCTGCGCGTCCTCGTTTCCCTGGGCATACGGCTTAAATATGGCCAGAAAATCCCGCGTGGTCGCTTCTTTGAAGGCGCAGGCGGCGCAGTATTCGCGCACGGCCGCGCCGAACGCCTCCCGGCCCAGGGCCTGCTCCAGCCGGTAGAGGAAGGCCGCGCCGCGCTCATATACGGCGGGGGTGTAATCGCCCTTCAGTTCGCCATAGGAGCGGTCGACGCAGAGGTCGGTAACGCCCTCCGCTTCGTTCACTGCGTTTGCAAAGGCGTCCATTTGCGCCGCGATGTCGCTCTCGCTTTTCCCGACGGCGCGCCAATACGCCTGCTCGCTGTAAGCCGCAAAGCTCTCGTCCAACCATGCCTCGCGGTACTGGTTGTTGCCCACCACGGCATAAAACCACTGATGCGCAATTTCGTGCGCCACCGTGCCGGCCAGTTTTTCTTCCCATTCGGCGCGCTCCGCCGCGTCCACACCGTCGCCAAGGAACCAGCTGTACATCTGGCTTATGCGCACCAGTCCCGGCGCTTCCATGCCGCCAAATTCGTAGTTGGATTCCACAACGTCCAGTTCGGCGTAGGGATATGGCCCGTAGGCGTCTGCAAACGCTTCCAGGGCCTTTAGCGCGATCTGCAGAGACTGTTCGCCCTGCCGGCGATGGCTTTCGCCGCCGCGGGCATAGTAGCTGTTGACGGTTATTCCCCCGGCTTCGCCGCGGATCGCGTCCAGCTCGTCGCTTATGATAATGGTTGCGTCCCGCATGCGCTCCGCGCGGATGCGCCACAGGCCCGGCGAGGCTTCCGTTTCGTCTCCGCTGGCGGCCACGGTATATCCCTCCGGCACATGCAGGCGGATATCGTAACCGGCGCAACGGGTGTAAAAGCACTCCCCGTCCACGATATAGGGATCGGCAACCCATTCGCCGTCTTCATAAACGACCAGCATGGGGTAGAACTGCGCCAGTTCGAACGTGCGTCCGCCGCCGCTCTCAGCGTTCAGCGGAAAATACCCGCAGCGCAAGCCGCCCTCAGGGATACTGGCCTTGTAGGAAAGCGCGATTTCGCAGCTTTCGCCGCTTGCAAGGGGCGTTTTCAACGCCACGCGGACGATGGAGGCGTCCGCCGCGTCCACGCGCACCTCCAACGGCTCGCCCGCGCAGGCGGCGGAAAGAACGCCGCTTTGCAAATCCAGCGTTTCCTCCGTGCGCGTGCGCGCCTCCGCGATGGCGCTGGCCATGAAATCCCGGAAGCACAGTTCCTCCCAGGGGTCGGGACTGTCGTTGGTCACGGCGACGCGCATCTCGATACTCAAAGAGGCGCTTTGCGCGTCCAGCGTTACATCCATGGCGTAGTGGAGGTTTGCTTCGCCCTCGGCGCGGGCCGGGAGCGCGCAAAACAGCGCGGCGAAAAGAAACAGCGCCGCATGGGCAAGCATGCGCCCAGCGGGAAAGCGTGCGGCCTGCATAAAAATCACACTCCTTTCGTATCTGCACGTATGACGCGCCGCATTTGGCAAAGGTTGACGGACGCGCAAAAATTTTCACAAAAACCCTCCGCAGCGGCCGCCGCGCTTGACTTCCCCGGGCGCATCTGTTATAATCAGCACGGTTCATTTGGAAAATGGACGTTTTTGCGACGAACATTCAGGGCCATCCCCGCCGCCATGGGCCGGGAATGGCGTTTTGTCATGCCGTGAAGGAGGTTTACCATGTCGCACATCTATGATGTCATTGTCGTCGGCGCAGGGCCGGCGGGCATCTTCACTGCCCTGGAACTGACGGAGAAAATGCCCGAAGCCAAGCTGTTGCTGATTGATTCTGGCCTGCACATCGACCGTCGCGCCTGCCCCGCGCGCAAGCTGCATCACTGCGTCCACTGCAACCCCTGCAATATTATGAGCGGCTGGGCGGGCGCCGGCGCGTTTTCCGACGGCAAACTCTCCCTGTCCGAAGAGGTAGGGGGGCATATTGTCGATTACCTGCCCCGGCAGGAGGTGCGCGACCTGATCGCCTATGCGGATTCCATCTACCTGCGCCACGGCGCGCCCACGCAGGTGCATGGCCTGAACGATCCCAAAGTCGATGAAATTATGTATGAGTGTTCGCGCTACAATATCCAACTCATCGCCTGCCCGGTGCGGCACCTGGGCACCGAGCATGCCTTCGACGTGTTGCGCGATATGTACAATACCCTTCACCAGCGCCCGGGCTTTTCGTTCCGTGAGCGCACCACCGCCGAAGGGCTGCTGGTGGAAGACGGCCGCGTGGCCGGCGTGTATATGTCCGGCCCGGATGGGAACCGCGTGCTGGAGCGCGCCCGCTATGTGGTGGCGGCGCCCGGGCGCGGCGGCGCGGCCTGGCTTTCGCAAATGGCGAAGGAAAACAACATCGAAACCCACAACAACGAAGTGGACATCGGCGTGCGCGTGGAAGTGCCCAATTCGGTGATGGATCACCTTACCGAGCACCTCTACGAGGCCAAGATGGTCTATTATTCCGACACATTTGAAAACAAGGTGCGCACGTTCTGCATGAATCCCGGCGGCCTGGTCAGCGAAGAGCACTACGAGGGCGGCCTGGCCGTGGTCAACGGCCACAGCTATGCCGATAAAAAACTGCGCACGCGCAATACCAACTTTGCCATGCTGGTTTCCACGCGCTTTACCGAGCCGTTCAACCAGCCCATCGAGTATGGCCGCTATATCGCCCAACTGGGCAACATGCTCACCGGCGGCGGCGTAATGGTGCAGCGCCTGGGCGATTTGCTCAAGGGCCGCCGCACGGACGCCTCGCGGCTGAAAAAGTCCACCACCATCCCCACGCTGGATACGGCCGTGCCCGGCGACCTTTCCTTCGTTTTGCCGCACCGCCATCTCACCAGCATCATCGAGGCCATGCGCGCCTTCGACCATGTGGCCCCGGGCCTGTATTCGCAAAACACGCTGCTCTACGGCGTGGAAGTGAAGTTCTACTCCTCCAAACTGGCCGTGGACAGCCGCTTTGAAACCGCCCTGCCCGGTTTCTATGCCATCGGCGACGGCGCAGGCGTGACGCGCGGTCTGATGCAGGCGTCCGTCACCGGCGTGGTGGTGGCGTGCGACATCATGAAGCGCCTGGGAACGGAGGGAGAACAGCCGTGAGAAAACTCGTCATCGCCAAAAACGGCGTGCTGGCCGTAATCCTGCCGGATTTTGGCGGCATGGTGGCCGAACTTTCCGTGGACGGCGCGCATGTTTTGCGCATGCGCTATGAGAGCCTGGGGCTGTCCAACGTGCTTTCCGGCGGCGTGCCGGTGCTGTTCCCCTTTGTCAGCCGTTGCGAAAACGACGAGGCCGCCTTCCGCGACGGCGTGTACACCATGCCCATGCACGGCTTTGCCAAAGACATGCCTTTCACGGTGGAGCGCGCCTGGGAAAGCGGTTGCGAATTGCGCCTGGAAGCCAATGCGGCTACGCGGGAGCTGTACCCCTTTGACTTTGTCCTTTCGCTGCGTTACGAAATTGAAGCGCGCGCCCTCAAAACCACCATGCGCGTGGAAAACCGCGACGCGGCGCCTCTGCCCTTCGCGGCGGGATACCACCCCTATTTCCTCACGCCTGACCGCAGCGATGCTTCGCTTTCTCTGCGCCTGCGCTCTTTCTGGGACTATTTGCGCACCGACGCGGACGGACGGCCCGCCGTATGTGAGCGCACGGGCGAGGTGCTTTTGCGCGACGCTTACGACGCTGTGTTTTTCGGCGGCGAGGCCGATGCGGAAATTTGTTGCCCGGGAATGGGCTACCGCGCGCGTCTGGCCTGCGGGAGCGATTTCCCGGTGTTGACCATCTGTACCACGCAGGAAGGCGCGTCCTGTGTCGAACCCTGGCAGGCGCGGCCCGGCGCGGCGCACCGCCCGCAGGAGTGTCTCTGGCTGCAGCCCGGCGAAGCCGGAGAATATGTATACGCCATTGAGTTGGAAAGAATTTGAGCGCACGGCAAGCGCCGCGCCTGTCGCTTTTGAAAAGCGAACCGCTCTTTTGACGTCCCTGGGCAGGTATATCCTGCCGGGGCGTCGTTTTTTATGCTGCGCGTTGTGAAAACGGGGGGCGGACGGGGCGAGCATTGAAACCGGTTGGCCGAAGCGAAAAACACGGCTCTGGATGTCCTTTATGGCGAAAACAGGACAGACAAACGGCAGGCTCTCGCCCGAAAGACTGAACGGCCTGGCACAAAATCCTTTCGGCCGGGTTGCCCACGCAACGCCCCCGAAGGCTTGGTTTCCTGCGGCGGCAAGGCGGGAGGGCACTAAATAACAAAGCGGAGGGCGCCAAACGCTCTCCGCTTTGTTGATGGGGATTCACGCCTCTGCACAGTCCAGAAACGCCGCCAGTTCCGCTACGGTGTCAAAGGCATATGTGGCGTGCGGCCGCACCTGCGCGCCTACGGCGGGAGCAGTGTGCGACCAGCCCGCATAAGCCGAAGGCACGCCGCAGGCGGCGGCCATGACAAACCCCGGCGTGAGGTCGTCCACCAAGAGGATTTCCTCTGCCCGCAGGCGCAGCCGCCGCATGGTTTCCTCCAGGGGATACGGATGGGGCTTGCGCCGGGGTTCGGGCTGCTCCCAGCCAAAGATCATATCCGGCAAAAAGCCGAACAATTCCCAATAGTGGCGCTCAATAATTTCGCGTTCGGAGTGGGAAACGACGCAGATATACCCGCCTTGCGCCCGAAAACGTGCAAACAGCGCCGCAAAGCCCGCATAGGCGTCCGGCGTGCGCGCAAGCGTATACTTGCGCCAAATTTCCTGTTCAATGCGCATTTCCCGCTCGTCAAGCGCCAACACTTCGCTCAGAAAGGCGTGCATACCCGGCGCGCAGCTATACGAAATGAACTCGTCAAAGCCCATATTGGCACGCTCGGGGCGCAAAACGCGCATGGCCTCCACAAAGGACGGATAGTGGATTTCCGGCGAGGACATGACCACCGTATCGTCATGGTCCAATGCCAGGCAGGCAAAGCGCATCAGTCGATGCCCTTTTCGTGCATCCGTCCGGCGACGTGATAGGCGCTCAGAGGCGTGGTAATCAGGGCCACGCCCTCCTCTTCAGCCTTTTCGATCACAGCCGGTTCAAACTGTACGCCTTCGGCGGCGATTACACAACTCATATCCGCCAGCACGGCTACGGCCACCACGTTCATGTGCGCCTGCACCGTGGCCCAGGCCATACCCTCCCGCCCCTTGGCCATGACCCAGCTTAAAAGATCGCAGGTGTAGCCGCAGGTGACCTCGCGACCAGTATCCACGGTTTTGGTTTGCACTTCGCCTTCAATGAGGGCGGCAAGTTCCTGAATGGTCATAAATGCTTCCTCCATATATTATTCTCTGGTGGCATCGGCCATCTCCACCATTTGAGAGGCCATGAGGCTCAGGCGTTCCTTGAGCAGATGGATGCAATTCAGTTCCGTGGCGTAGCCCTGTACAATATCCTCGGCCAGGGCCTGGCAGGTGGGCGAACCGCAGCTGCCGCAATCCAGGCCGGGAAGCTGCTTGCGCATTTCGCCAATGCGGGCCATTTTTTCCATGGCCACCTTGAAATCCTCGTCCAGCCGGGTGTTTTCAAAGGGTTTAAGGGGTTCCTCAAAGCCGATGGCGTCGCGAATTTCATCAAGTTCCGTATCGGGAATTTTCTGCTCGGGGCGCGTCTTGGGCAGCATTTGCGCCAGCAGCCGGATGCGGTTGCGGGCGATGAACATGTTTTCAAACGTCAGCGGCCCGCCCACGCAGCCGCCAAGGCAGGCGAGCCCCTCGAAATAGCGCACCTCGGGCAGGCGGTTGTTTTCAATTTCTTCCAGCACGCGGATGACGTTGTCGATGCCATCCACGGCCAGAGCCTCGTTTTCGCCGATGGCCAGGGCCTCGCCGCCGGTGCGCGCCCAATTCACGCCAAACGACGTGGCCGAAAAGTGCGCCAAATCCGGCTTTATGCCGCCCTTGCGCAGAAGTTCGGAAAGCACGCCATAAACTTCCAGAAAGGAAATTGCGCCGTTGACCGCGCTGGTTTTGTGGCCCAGCGGGTTGCGAATGGCGGTCATTTTTGCCGCGCAGGGCGTGATGAAAAAGCAGCCCACGTCCTCATCGGCCACGCCGCGTTCCGCGCAGAAGCGGCGGCGCGCCTCGATGGCCGCCACCTCCATGGGGCTTTTGATTTCCACGATGTTTTCAATCAGCTCCGGAAAGCGCGTCTGAATCAGCCGCACCACCGCCGGGCAGCTCGAAGAAATCAGCGGACGGGGCACGTCCGGCTCCTTCATTTTTTCCATAATTGCGCGGCTGACGATGTCCGCGCCGTGGGCAACTTCGCACACGTAGTCAAACCCCATCATTTTCAGCGCCGCCGGAATGCCCGCCGCGGCAAGCAAATTCTTGAACTGGCCGTAGAGCGCCGGCGCGGGCAGGGCAATTTTATAGGGATAGCGGTTGATGGCTGAAAGGGGGTTGGTGGTGGCGACCTTGGCGTGGTGCTCGCAAATACGAATGCACTCGCCACAATCTATACAGCGCTCGTCAATGATGCGGGCGCGGCGTTCGCGGATGCGAATGGCCTCGGTGGGGCAGCGCTTTAAGCAAGCCGTACAACCCACGCATTTGGTCACATCCAGCGTCACAGAATGGAATTTATTCATTGCATCTCTTCCCTTCAGACGGAGAAGAATTTCATGTGTATGTTGGTGCCTACGCCCACCTGGGAGCGTATGTCAAACTCGTCGGCATTGCGCTTCATGTTGGGCAGGCCCATGCCCGCGCCGAAGCCGAGCATGCGCACCTCATCCGAAGCGGTGGACCAGCCCTCCTGCATGGCCAGGTCCAAATCGGGAATGCCGGGGCCGCGGTCGGCCACGTCCAGCGTGACGCTTTCCGGCTCGATGGTCAATTCCATCTGTCCGCCCAGGGAGTGGATGACCAGGTTCAGTTCCACTTCATAGGCGGCCACAGCCACGCGGCGGATAACCGAACTGGGCACGCCCAGTTTGCGCAGTATGCGTTTGATGGTGCCGGAAGCTTCGCCGGCCGTTTCAAACGCGCCCTTCTCGACGGGATAAATCTCGTGAATGACTTCGCTCATTTTTTCCTGCGCCCCGTTCCGCCTGGAAGACCGGCGGCATACAGCCGCCCGCAGGCGTCGTAGAGCGTATACTCGGTTGTGAGCACCGCAATGCCCGCGTCTTCCGCCATATTCAGTACCTCTTCGCTGGGCTGCTTGCCGCGCACGAATATGATCATCAAAACGTCCAAAAGTTCCGCCGTCCGCACGGTATGGGGGTTGGTCAGGCCGGTGAGCAGCACCATCTTGTCCTTGGGGAAGGCCAATACGTCGCTCATCATATCCGAGCCGCAGGCGGTCATGATTTCCTCCTGCGGAAGCGGACCGGTGAGCACCGTCGCCTTGAGCAACTCCTGGATATCGGTGGCTTTCAAACAACCAACTCCTTTGTTAAAGGGCGTTCAGTTCGCGCAGGTAGCGCATATGCTCCAGCGCGGCCTCTATGCTATTATACTTGATTTTTCCCGAAAGCGAAAGGGAGGTCTTTGAATTTTCGCCCGATAGCACAAAAAGAGACGCTTGAAATTGTTCCACCAGCGTGATCAGGCGCGCGCAGACTTCGTTTTCCCCAGCGCCGGGGATGGCGCGCAGGCCGTCGAGCAAACTGTCCAGGCGCCCGGAGGCTATATTGAGCAGCGTGCGCGCCGCTTCGGGGTCGATCTCGGCGCGGTCGAGTTGCATGGCGATATCGCCGGTTTCGGCGGCCATATCGCGCAGGGCCGCCTCGGCTTCGCACACCAGGTTGATGTGTTCCTCGGCGGCGGTGACGCGCAGACGCACGCGCTCGGCGCTCTCGGCGTAAACCGTACAGGAAAGCCCCTCGGCGGCGGAGAGATTTTCGGCCACGCGTTGGGCGTCGGCTTCATTTTCATAGGCGGCGCCCAACAGCAGGTAGCCCGCATCCGTTTCCAGCACGTAGCCTGCCGCGCCGCGCGGGGCATAGCGGGCGGCCTCGATGCGCGCCTCCTCGGCGGTGGCGAATGTGCCCAGCGAAACGAAGTACGCCTGCGCCGGCTCAAAAGCGATTTCTTCGGTGACGCGCGGAGCATCGTCCTCCGTGCCGATCACCGCTTCCGGCGGCGCAGCGGACGTGCCCAGCGTGGCCAGGTACACGCACAGCATGGTCAACATCAGCGCCAGGGCGCGGGAAAGGGCGCTGGGACGCTCCCGGCGCACGCGCACGCGTTCGCTCATTCCATATCCCCCCTCGGGGGAGTATATGCGCGCCGGATGCCGGGAAGACGGGGCGTTCGCGGCGCTTCGCCGCTTTGGAAAGACGAAGCTGTCCGCTTGCGCAAGGCGCTTTCTTTTCAAGCGGATTTGTCCCGCTTTGTGAAAGAGCGCCGCGCCATGCTCCCCGGGGCGGAGATTTGGCCACCTTCACACGGCAGTTCTGGCTGTCGGCACTGCCGACTGCGGCCTTACAATCCAAAACGCAAGCCAGGCGGACCCTGCGCGTGGATGCCTGGCGAGCTTCGCACGCTCTCCCATCAGAAACGCAACCCAGAATCCCTGCCCCGTTCTTTCGGAGCGGAGATTTGGCCACCTTCACGCGGCAGCTTTGGCTGTCGGCACTGCCGACTGCGGAGTATGGAGCGACGCTGCTTGCCTGCGGCAAGAGCGCTTCGGGGGCGCGCGCCTGATTTTGGGACCGGT
>CAJFUU010000289.1 GCA_904420265.1 uncultured Clostridia bacterium | reverse complement strand
TCAAAATTTCCCATCGCCAAAACATCTTCCACCGGCGCGGACGTTTCCAAGCGCTTCATGAACACATCCGGAGGCCATGTCCATGCGGCCTTGCCCGTGGCCTTGGCGTCGACGTACAGGCGCGTACCGTATTGCAGACGCGGCAGGGGCGTAAGCCGGGCGCGAGGAATTGCGTTTCAAGCCACGCGCATCGCTCCCATGACGAGAGCCCTATCATCTTCTTCTCTCCGTCAAACGGGTAAAGACCGTCTACGCTTCGACCTGTTTCAGATGCTGCGGTATATTGAGGGTGTAGGCACCGTTCTCCCTGCTCAGGGCGTGCTCGTAAATCCGGCCGGCATGCGAAGAAACTCGATGCCGCCCATTCCCTGCATGCAAAACCCCTTTCGCTTGCGTCCGCATCGCGGCTGTACGGTTCGTCCCCACACGCGTGGGGCTGATTTCATCACCGAATGCTAATAGAATTATATACATACGGTTCATCCCCACACGCGTGGGGCAGATTTTGCAGCTCCATCACGTCCGCGCCTACGCTGCCCGGTTCATCCCCACGTGCGTGGGGCAGATGACGCGTTCTATCATTTCCCGCATGGCGTCGGGCGGTTCATCCCCACGTGCGTGGGGCAGATACTTCCCAAAATGAAACTATTGCTTGATTTTTATCAGCTGAAGGCCGTCGAAGTCTATGACGGTTCTGCGCGGGTCGCCGTAAACTTCCATACAAAACCCCTGCTCATTGTTGGCGGCATAGGCAATTAGACAACTTCCGCCATCAGCGCGTGTTTTCACCATCGTCCACAGACGTTCGCGGACGGCGGCGCTGACTGTACCCAAAAACACGCCTGCCCTAACTTCGAGCAGCCAGCGCGTGCATTCGCCGCGCAGGGATGGAGAAACGTTCTCCAGGATCAGCACTGTCATTCGTCCGTCTCCTCCGCATAGTTGCGCCCGCCCTGAAGCCATTCTCCGTCGCCTTCCCACAGTGAGCCAACTTCCAGGGCGTTCTCCTGATCGCTCATAGAGGACTGCTTAAAAATCCAGGCGATGTCCTCCGGAATCCTCTTGAGGACACGCGCAACGCGTATCCACCGACGGCAGGCGGTGCGGACTTCCCTCTCCAAGTCGGCATAGCTGCCGCCGATGACGGAAAACGCCGCCGGCACGGAAGTTTCCAACTTGTAAAGGTCGGCGATGTCATAGACAAACGAAAGCATTTTCCCCGTATGGATAAAACCGAGGCCCGGTGAGAACCCCAGGGAGACGATGGCGGCCTGACAAATACCGTAAAGCACAGAATTTGCCACAGACAGGGCGCGGTTGATGGGATCGGCTTCGTCCCAATCTTCCTGCTTATAGCTGCGTCTTTTCCATGGAACGCCGTATTGTCCGGCGAACTGCCGGTAGGCCTCGCGCACACGAATGCCCTCCAAACCGCGGATTTGCCGGAGCGTGAGCCCTGAACAGTCCATGTCCGGGAAGCGCCGCACATACATGCGCCGCACGACTTCCATATGACCTTCCGCATCCATACAGAACTTGGCCTGCATAAGCAGATTGGCGGCGCTGCGCGTCTCCCCCATGCCTGCCGCGTAAAAACGCGAGCCAAATTCGCCGCACCAAATCACTGTGCAGCCGTTGTCGCAAATGGTCTTGACCGCCGCGTGGGTGACGCGCACGCCCGGCCCGAGCATCAGCACTGTCATAGCGGCGATGGGCACAGGCACGCGCTCTCCCTTGCGCAATACCACGATGGAGAGATCGTCCTGCTCAATGACCGCGTGTTCGATATAGAGAAAACTCAGGCTGTCGCGCAGTTTGGGCAATCGGTTCAGATCCTTCGGCAAGCGCTTCACACCCTTCGCAGCATCAGCATGCCAAGCCCATAGGACTTTTCCGGGCCGATACCATGAAGGTAACCCCGGCGGAACATCTCCGCGTCCGTGACCTTCAAGATGCCGGAAAAGCGCACGGCGCGGATTTGTATAAGGCCGGTCTTGCGCTTGCCGCGCATGTCTACAGGTTCCGCTTCACGGCAGGCGCGCAAGATAAAGCCGTTCTTCTCTCCCTGCCGGGCAAGCCACGCGCGCCGCTCTTCCGGCGAAGTCAGAAAGGCGCGCACGCTGTTGGCGCGGCCAACATCCGCTTTTTTGCAGGGATACGCGAGCAGGTCAAAGCCAAAGGCCGCCTCCGGGCAAAATCGTTCCAGCAGTGGCGACAAATCTCTTTGCTGGGCGTTTCGTCCGTAGGAAAGCCATGCGGCGCGGGAAAGGTCGGGCTGCATCGCACTCGTCAGATAGAGGCGTGCCTGTCCCCGCTCTTCCAGCACGCGGAAGAGCACGCACGCCTCCGCGCGCATGTTGTCCTTGGGCGCAAACAGGCGCATTACGTTGCGGTGCATGTCGCAGCAATCGTCGAGCGCCTGACGGGCGCTGGGATGCCGGCGGTCAATCGCCGCGCAGGTCAGGAACATGGATATCCCCCCGTTTCATACAGCAGACGGGTGCGGCGCGAGGCATAGCGGTCGCGGGAAGCGTCCAGCGGCTGGTCGTTGCGCATCCGCTTCCCCGCCGCATCCTCAATCTCGCAATACAGGTCCTTTTCCGCGTGGGCGGGTTCCATGCCCTTCCAACGGAAACGACGCGCCGCGTCTTCCAAAGAGGATCAGCGACTTCAGAGAACGGATATCTTCATCCCCATGCCAAAGATCGTCCATATCATAGTCGTTTCTTCCGCATACAGACGCACAGCTGAGACAACGCGGAACGAGGCGCTCTTTCTCGTCGTGCACCCGTTTGATGAGGGCAGATATGGTTTCATCGTCAAAGTTTACGTTGGTGATGGTTGTGAATAATCCTTCGACCACCAGCTTATCCGTCTCTTTTGTAACCAGATCCGCATTTCCTTCAACGGCGCGGGCAAGTCCAACCAAAGCCCCGGTCAGCTTGTCCTGTAGCTGTGCGGTTTCGGCCTTTTTGCCGCACACGCCTGCGCGTCCCGTGCAGCCGGCGCATCCTGCGGTCTGTTCGCATTGGAAACAGAACATGTTTGTGTTTTCCATGGGGCCGCTCCTCCGTTTAATCCAAAATCCTTCCGTCCGTCGAAATGGTTACCACATTCCAG
>CAJFUU010000288.1 GCA_904420265.1 uncultured Clostridia bacterium | reverse complement strand
TTACGACCGCTGCATCCGCCGCCTGCTGCTGGGCGTGACGCTGGCCATCGCCGTGGCCACGGCCATGGTGGGGCCGATCTCCTTCCTGGGGTTGATCATCGCCAACCTGGCGCGGCAGTTGCTCAAGACTTACCGGCACACGCAGCTTATTCTCGGCTCGGCGCTGTTTGGCATGATTGTGCTGGTGGGCGGGCAAATCATCGTCGAGCATGTGTTTACCTATTCCGTACCCATCAGCGTGTTCATCACCGTGGGCGGCGGATTGTACTTCCTGTATCTGCTGCTGACAAAGAGGAGGGTCTGAGCGTTGTTTGTAAAAGAACTGACCAAGCAATATGACGGCAAGACCGTAGTGGACGGCGTGACGTTTGAAATCCCCAAGCGCTCGGTGATCTCCATGATCGGGCCCAACGGCGCGGGCAAATCCACCGTGCTGAACATACTCTCCCGCCTGATCGCCCGGGACAGCGGCCTGGTGGACTTTGAGGGGCAGGACATCGCCCGCTGGAAGAGCAAGGAACTGGCCAAGCGGTTGGCCATCCTCACCCAGTCCAACAACATCCAGATGAAACTGACCGTACAGGAACTGGTGACGTTTGGCCGCTTCCCCTATTCCGGCAACCATGTGACGCAGGAAGACCGGGAAATCATCGACCGCGCCATTGCCTATATGGAACTGGAACCGTTCCGCGACCGCTTTATCGACGAACTTTCCGGCGGCCAGCGTCAGCGCGCCCTGATCGCCATGGTCATCGCCCAGGATACCGAATACGTGCTGCTGGACGAGCCGACCAACAACCTGGACATCTACCACGCCACGAACATGATGAAGATCGTCCGCCGTCTCTGTGACGAACTGGGCAAAACGGTCATCCTGGTTCTGCACGAAATCAACTATGCGGCCTTCTATTCCGATTATATCTGCGCTTTTGTGGACGGCAAAATCGCCAAATTCGGCACGGTCAAAGAAGTGATGAACAAGGCGACCCTCTCGCAGATTTACAACGTGGACTTCGAAATTCTCGAAATTGAAGGCAAACCCCTCTCCATTTACTACTAGAGCGCGATCGCGACGCGCTTTAGCATAAAGGCAACGCCGCGCAATTTGGCGGCGACGCCGGCGGGGCTTTTGCGCTGTCTGCCGCCTGCAAAAATCCCGGCTTGCTTCCGGCGGGCCCGCGGTTTTGCAGTTGCGTCCGGCACAAAATCCATTTGTCGTCGCGCCAGCTTCCCTGTGCGGTCTGCCTCCCAAATCTTTCAGTACTTTGTGTAAAGGAGACGTACCCATGAAAAAACTGATTTCCCTGCTTCTGTCTGCGCTGATGCTCCTGGGCCTGGCCGCCGCGGCCTCCGCCGAGAGCGCTCCTGAAACCGTTACCATCACTTCCCTGAACGGCAACGGCGAAGCCGTGGAACTGGAAGTGCCCTACGACCCGCAGCGCATCGCCATTCTGGACATGGCCTCTCTGGACATCCTCGACAGCCTGGGCCTGGGCGGCCGCGTGGTCGGTTCGGCCACGACAACGCTTGAATACCTGCAGGACTATGTGCCCGGCGACGCCATCGCCAACCTCGGCACCATCAAGGAAGCCGATCTGGAAGCCGTCATGGCCTGCGAGCCGGACGTCATCTTCATCGGCGGCCGCCTGAGCGCCTCTTACGACGCCCTGAGCGAAATTGCCCCCGTGGTCTACCTCTCCACCGACGCGGAAATCGGCGTGGTTGAAAGCGTGCGCAACAACGCCACCACCATTGCCTCCATGTTTGGCCTTGAGGCGCAGGTGGAAGAACTGATGGCCGGTTTTGACGCCCGCATTGAGGCCCTGGCCGCCTTTGCCGAGGGCAAAACCGCCATTGTCGGCCTGTGCACCAGCGGCAGTTTCAACATATTGGGCAGCGACGGCCGCTGCTCCATCATCAGCGTGGAAGTCGGCTTCGAAAACCTGGGCGACAGCGGCGTGACCTCCACCCACGGCAACGAAAGCTCCTTCGAATTGATTGTTGAGCTGAGTCCGGACTACATGTTCGTGCTCGACCGCGACGCGGCCATCGGCACCGACGGCGCGCAACTGGCGCAGGAAATCGTCGAAAACGAACTGGTGATGGACACCGATGTTTACAAAAATGGCAACATCGTCTATCTGGCCAATCCCACCGTGTGGTACACTGCCGAGGGCGGCATCACCGCGCTGGACATTATGCTTCAGGACCTGGAGGGCGAACTGCTGGCCGCGTAAGCCGGCGCTCCTCTTATGGGCCGCGCAAGTTGCGCGGCCCTTTGCTTGTCAAAAAAGTATTCTTTCAGGCTGGTGGACGGGGAGCATCTCCCCCGCCGGGCGCCGCGTCTCAAACTTTCGATTTGAGGCGTGGCAGGTTCGCCTTTGGCAAAACCGCCATCCCGCCAGCTTCCGCTGAAATCCTGTGGATTTTCGGGCGCGGAAACCGCAAGAAAGCGATTTTTGCTCTGGGAAAGGGGATTTCCCAGAGCAACCCCCGCCCCGCCGTACACGCCGCCGGGGACGATGAAACTGCGAAAGGGGCCGTCCTCCCGCGCTCTCTTGCGGGGGTGACAGACTGCCAGAGCGACGAGAAAGCCTGCAAGCCAAGGAAGCAAACTTGCGGGCAGGGTATCTTACACGAACGTAAGTGGCCGTAGACGGCAAACGCAGCTGACGCAGGAAGCAAAAATTGCCCCGGTTTCTCTGGACAGTACCCTGTTCAACGGACAGGGAAATAAAAGGCCTGTCGTAGAATAAGGATAGTTTACACGGTTTTGCCCCGAAATTC
>CAJFUU010000287.1 GCA_904420265.1 uncultured Clostridia bacterium | reverse complement strand
TTTGCGCGGCGCAACCGCGAATTGATGGCGGAGATATTGCTGGCCAGGGCCGGGCTGAGCGGCTGCGAGGGCTTTCACACCATCCACAATTATATAGACACCGAAGAAAGAATTCTGCACAAGGGCGCGATTGCCGCCCACAAGGGCGAAAAGGTGCTCATCCCCATCAACATGCGCGATGGAAGCGTGCTGGCCGCCGGCCGGGGAAATCCGGAGTGGAACTTTTCCGCGCCACACGGGGCGGGCAGGTTGATGTCCCGCAGCGCGGCCCGGGAAGCGCTGAACATGGCGGATTATGAAGCCGCTATGCGGGGCGTGTACACCACCTGCGTCAACGTCTCAACGCTCGATGAAGCGCCGATGGCGTATAAATCCCTCGCGGATATTGTGGATATCATTCGTGGCTGTGTAGACGTAATCGACATCATGAAACCCATCTACAATTTCAAGGCGTCCGGCTGACGCACTTTGGCCGGGTGCCGGAAAGGACGGCAAACGATGAATTTTCCCATTGTCAACATGCGCCGGACCGGCCAAAATATCGCCATTCTTCGCGAGCAACGCGGCATTTCCGTGCGGGAATTGCAGCGCATGATGGGCTTTTCCACGCCCCAGGCCATTTACAAGTGGCAGCACGGTCGTTCCTTGCCCACCGTGGATAATCTCGTTGCGCTTTCCGCAATTTTTGCAGTGCCAATTGACGCGATTCTGGCAATCGACGCCGCCTGATTCTCTCCAAAATTGGCGCCGGTCCATAGGAGCGTTAAAACCGCGATACCCTTCAATGCGGGGAGGAGATTCGTCCAAAGAGCACGCTTTCCCAAAGGCGGGCCGCTTGTCTATGAACATGCAAAACAAGCGCAGAGCCGCGGCGGTTTTGGCCTGGGAGCTGCGAAATTGTCCATTGCGCCTGCTTTTGGCGGCGTCCATTTAAAAAGCGTAAGGATAACACCGCTTTGCCAATATGCCGCAGGGCTGGTATTGTGTCCCAGCCCTGCTCAGCTTATCAAAAACCTTCCGAGAAGGAAGAGCGTACAGAGTTCCCGTGGCCGCAGCCGCAGAAAAGCAGCAAAAAACAGTCATTATCAAAGAAATGCCCCGAAAACGGCGCTTTCCTTGGCGAAAAGGGCGGCAATTTTGCAAAGGATCGCTCCCTCGCCAGACACGGCTTCAAATAGCAGCTTCGCTGCTTTTTGGCGGGCTGGCGGATGTGGGGTACTCCACAGCCCGGCGCCGCGCCGCAAATTTTCAGTTTGTGCCGTGGCAGTTTCGCCTGTGACGAAACCGCAGAATTCTGCGAATTTTGCGCCCTCGATCCTCTTCAATTTTCACACGTGCCGCTGCGCGATGTAAGCAAAAATTGCAAGAAAACGATTTTCGCTCTGGACAACGGACTTTCCGGACGCAAAAATTGCCCTGCTCCATATGTGCGCCGGGTACGATAAAAGTGCGAAAGGGCCTCCCGCCCTCTCGCGTTCTCTTGAAGGTGTTTGACAACCTGTACAGGGCCGGGATTTGTCACGCCGTCAGAGCGCAGACAAAGTCTGCAAATGCAAAAATTGCCCGAATAAGAAGGAAAACCGGGGACAATTTTTGCTTCCTGCGTAAGCTGCACTTGCACTCTGCGGTCACTTGCGTTCAGGCAAGAACCCTTGCCTGCAGATTTGCTTTCTTGGCCTGCAGGCTTTCTCATCACTTTGGCAGTCTGCTGACTTTGCCAACATCCTGAGGGCCGGGATTGCGTCCCGGACCTGCTTTTCATTATGCCTCCGGCTGTACCATGCCGGAGTTGATATAAAATGCAAGAATGTCCACAATGCGGGCGTTCTTGCCGCCACGCGCGACAATCAGATCGGCATATTCCACGTAATTGCGTATGTAGCGCTCAAACATGGGTTTGACGGTTTCCAGATACTGCCGGGCCACGCTGTCCACATGGCGGGCGCGCTCAACAATGTCGCGTTGTACGCGCCGAAGCAGGCAAATATCCGGATCGACCTGAATGAATATCTTGAAATCCAGCAGGTCCCGCACGGCCGGGTCGTAGAATACATGAATGCCCTCGAGGAGCACCACGTCGGCAGGGTAAATTTGTTCGTCGGAATCGCAGCGCCGGTGCTGTTTGTAATCGTAGCCTTTGCGTGTAATTGGCCGCCCGGCACGCAGGGCCTCCAGGTCGGCGCGAAGTTGGTCGTGTTCGAAGGCTTGCGGCTCGTCGTAATTGATGCGTTCGCGCTGGGAAAAGTCCATGTCCGGGTGGTCCTTGTAATAGGAGTCCTGCTTGAGAAGCACGCACGGCTTTCGCAGTCTGCGCGCCAGCTCATCCGCAAGCGTGGACTTGCCACTGCCGCTTGCGCCACATATTCCGATGGTCAACATTTTTGCACCCCGCCCTTTCCTGTGCTCTATCATAGCACAGGCGCGCGTGGATTTCAAGCGGAAAGAACGCTTTTGCCGTCGCCATCTTCGCGCAAGCGCCGGAGCATGAGGGTGAGAAACTGCCGGTTGCTCAGCGTGGAGACCTCGGCTGTGTCGCCGCCGCGGGCGTGATGTATGGCCGTGCGCATATTGCGCTCCACATTTTCCGGGGTGGTGGACAGCGCCTGCGCAACTTGCGGGTAAAGGTTCCGACGCATATTGCGCAAAAGCCGCTCGTTTTCGCTCAACCGGTAGAGCGCCTCGGCCAGGCAGGCGAAGCCAAACAGGCGCGGCGCGATGCCGGCGCGCACCAATGCCTGGCGGATGCGCGCGGTGGGCGAGGGAGAAGCGGCATCGGCGTCCAGCACCCGCCGTTCTTCCAGCAGGCGGCGCTTGACGCGCGTCGTGCCGACAATGCATTCATGCAAATGCTCCAGCGGAACCGGTTTGGAAAGGAACATGTCCGCTCCGACCTCCCTGCTCAAGCGAAGCACTGTTTCGCTCAAAAACGCTGTGCAAACAATCAGCGCCGGTTGCTCGGGAATGGCGCGCAGCGAGCGCAAAAGCGCCAATGCATAGCAACTGCGCTGCGCAAGGCTCAATACAATGCAGTCGGGCCGC
>CAJFUU010000286.1 GCA_904420265.1 uncultured Clostridia bacterium | reverse complement strand
GCAACGCGCCCCGTGCCGCCTACGGCGATCTCCGCCGTGCGCGACACCGTGCCGCTGCCAATGCGCGTGGAGGAATCGTAACTTTCGTCCCGGTAAATATAGACCGTCTCTTCCATATACAGTTCGCCGCCCGTGACCTCCACGGTATAGTTGGCCCCCTCCGCGCCGGTAACGCGGCCCACGGCTACGTGACTGCCATCCCGCGCGCAGCGCATGTATACCGTTTCGCCGATGGTTACGTATTTGTTCGCCGCGGTTTCATAGGCGTCGGAAACGCTGGCGCTGACCGTGTATTTGCTCAGCGGGGCCAGGTAGAGCACCGTCTCCCCGGCTTCGCCGCCCGCTTCGGCGGGCACGCTGCGCACGGTGCCGTCCGCCGGCGCGTAAACGCCGGTGACGGCTACGGAAGCGACCGCTTCGCCCGCCTCGATCCACTCGCCCGCCTGGACGTAGACCTCTTCCACAACACCGCCCACGTTTGCGGTCACGGCCGCCGTCTCGCGCGCAACCACCGTGCCCGAAAGCGTAATTTCCGCGCCCGCCGTGCCCGTCAGGCACAAGGCCGCCAGGCACAGGGCAAGCCATCTCTTACTGCGCATCGCTGTTTTCTCCTTCCGCGTCGTCCGTCTCCGCGCTCGCGCCTTCCGTCTGCGCCCGTCCGGAGGTCCCTTCCGGCATTTCTGCGTTTCCAGGCGGCTCCATGCCCTCCGGTATTTCCGTATCCTGCGCTGTCTGTGCGCCTTGCGTTGTATCCTGTTCAAACTGCGCGCCCTCCGGCAGCTCCACGCCCTCCGGCAACGCCATGTCCTCCGGCAGTTCCATATTGCCTGTCTGCGCGGGGAAAGCACCCGCGCCCATGCCCCTGTTTCCGCTGCGGTCGTTGACGACCGTCGTCTCTCCAAATACGGCCTTGTACAACGTGCTTAACGAGAGCGCGCTTTCCACGTCCTCAACCCCTGTCTGCACATAAACGACGTCGCCCGCCTCCAAACCGCCGGTAATTTCAACGTATACGCCGTCGTTAAGGCCGGTCTCTATGGCGACTTCGCCATACCCGCCTTCAGCGTTTCCCATAAGCACGTAAGGTGCCCCGTCTTCGTCAAAACTCAGCGCCGCCATGGCCAACACGGGAACGTCTGAAACGCTCTCGCGGGGAATGCTTACCGTGGCCTGCATGCCCGGCAGCACGTTTTCCGGGGCGTCGATGTCGGCGGTCACGGTATACGTTGCCACCGAGCCGGTCGAGGCGGAAACGCGGTTTATGTGGTCGATCTCCGTTTCAAACGTCAACCCCAGCGGGATTACCGTCACCGAACAGGCCTGGCCAACGGATATTTTGTCGATGTCATATTCGTCCACGCTGATGGTCACGCGCAGGTTGTCCAGATCGCCCACGGTGATAAGCGTCATCTGCGGCCAGACGGCGTCTCCGGCGGCGACGTTGAGCTCGGTCACGGTCCCCTCGATGGTGGAACGAATGGTCTCGCCGTTTGCCAGGCGCAGAAGGTCGTCGCCTTCGCCGACGCGCTGGTCCGCCTCGACATATACCTCCTGCACGCTGGTGCTCTGCGAAGCGGAAAACGTTTCCGAATCCCGCAGGTCGATGGAGCCGCTCAAACTCATCGAGGTTTCGATATCCCCCGTCTCCACGGTATACTGCGCGTACACCGGCACGCTTTCGGCCGATACCAGCGGCCGGAGCGCGTCCCAACCCACCACGCACGCCGCCGCGACCAAAACCAGGCAGGTAAGGCGTACCGTTCGCCGTTTCCAGGTTTTTCCACTGCGCTTTGCCATATCATGCCCTCCGTTGGCAATATTTGTAGCACGCCAAACTAAAGCGAAACTAAAGGAAGCCGTGAACGAACCGTGAACATTCTCCGGTTTTCTCTCTTTTCACAAAACCTCAACCCTTTAGGCAGGATTAAGCCTGAACGTGTACGCTATAATGAGCAAACAAACGGAGGGATTTGCATGCGTCTGTTGATCGCCGAAGACGAACGGGAACTGGCCCGGGCGCTAAAGACGATTTTTGAAAAGCACAACTACGGCGTGGACGTGGTCTACGACGGCCAGGAGGCGCTGGATTACGCCCTTTCGGGCGAATACGACGGCGCGGTGTTGGACGTAATGATGCCCAAAATAGACGGTTTCGAAGTCGTGCGCCGCCTGCGCGCGCGGGGCGTGAGCACGCCGGTGCTGCTTTTAACGGCGCGCTCGGAAATTCCCGACCGCGTAGAGGGGCTGGACGCCGGCTCGGACGACTATCTGCCCAAACCCTTCGCCATGGCCGAACTGCTGGCGCGCGTGCGCGCGCTGGTGCGGCGGCGGGAGCGGCTGGTGCCGGAAGTGATTGCGTTCTCGGGGCTTTCGCTGGATTTGTCCTCTTATACGCTTTTCTGTGGCGAACGGCGCGTGCGCCTGGGCAACCGCGAATTTCAAATGATGGAAATGCTGATGGAAAACCCCCGCCGCATCGTCTCCACCACGCAGTTTATGGAACGCGTCTGGGGCTGGGACGCGGAGGTGGACGTGAGCATCGTCTGGGTGTATATTTCCAATCTGCGCAAAAAAATCGCCCGGCTGGGGGCGAACGTGGAAATTCGCGCCACACGGGGCGTAGGCTATTCGCTGGAGGCATCCGCATGATTCGGCGGCTGAAACGGAAGTTCGTCCTTGTGTGCATGGTCTCGGTGTTTGCGGTTATGCTGACGGTGGCGGCGCTCATCAACGGCCTCTACGTCGTGCGTTCCAATGAAATGCTGGACAACATGCTCTCCTTTCTGACCGAAAACGGCGGCAGTTTCCCGCAGGCGGATTCCGCGCCGGAGGCCGAACGCCCGCCGCGGGGCCGCCGCGACCCCGTCTGGGAAGGGGAACTGTTCGATTCTCCGGAAGCGCGCTTTGTCACCCGGCATTTTTCGGTGCTGATGGACGAAAGCGGCGCGGTTATAGAGACAAACACAGATTCGGTCGCCGCCGTCTCCGCTGAAGACGCCGTGCTCTATGCGCAAAGCGTTTTGGGCGGCGCCCCGTCCGGCTATTGCGACATTTACCGCTATATGGTAAGCGAAACCGGCGAAGGGACGCTGGCCGTCTTTCTGGACGCCAGCACGCAAATTCGCGACCGGCAACAGGTAATGCTCATTACCGCCGCGGTGGCGCTTGTCATCTGCGTCGCGGTGTTTGCGCTGGTGTGGTTCTTCTCCGGCCGGGCCATCCGTCCTATCGCCGCCAGCGTCGAAAAGCAGCGCCAGTTCATCACCGACGCGGGACACGAATTGAAAACGCCGCTGACCATCATCTCCGCCAACTGCGAAATCCTTGAGCTGAGCCAGGGAGAAAACGAATGGCTGACCGGCATCGAAAAACAGGTGGCGCGCCTGCGCCGGCTGGTAAACAACCTGGTGACGCTCTCGCGCATGGATGAAGAGCGCGCCGTCGCCGTCCGGGAGCGCTTCTCCCTCAGCGACGCCGTGTACGACACGGCCATGGCCTTCTCCGCCGCGGCCGAGCGCGCCGGCAAGCGCCTGCGCGTGACGGCGGAAGCGGACGTATACCTTACCGGCGACGAGGCCGCCGTGCGCCAGCTCACCTCCATATTGGCCGACAACGCCGTCAAATACGGCGACGCAGGCGGCGAAATCACCGTCTCCCTCGCCGGGGGCAGGCATCCCGTGCTGACGGTGGAAAACGACTATGCCGCCGTGGACAGCCTTCCGCTTTCCCGGCTGTTCGACCGCTTTTACCGCTCTGACCCCGCGCGCACCGGCGACGGCGGCCACGGCCTGGGCCTGGCCATCGCCCGCTCCATCGCCGAGGCCCACCGTGCCTCCATTCGCGCCGAAAAGGCGGGAGAAGGCCGCGTGCGCATGCGCGTGCGGTTCTAGGGATGAATATTTTGATTTCAGTATGGAACGCCGCGTGCAAACAGTTCCAAAACTGTGTCCACCCCGAAAACGGGCGTATGCATAGCGGATTTTGCCGGCGCAATCCGGCCACGGGAAGCATGGGACGCCACGCTGTGTTCGCCGCCGCAACGCGAATGCCCGCAAAGCCTCATTTCGCGGCGTTCCTTTCCTCCCGCAACCCGCGCCGTACTCTATGCTCATGTAAATATTCTTCCGAATGTTTCCTACTGCAAATCACGATTCCTTCCGAGTTGGCGCGTAAAACCTCATCTTGCCCCGGCATTCCTTCCCTCCGATGTCATGCACCACGCGTCATTTCTCCCTCGCATATCCAGACCCGCAAAAACGCGCTTTCAACCACAAATCACATTTCCTCCCAAGTTGGCACGCAAAAACCTTCGCCCCGGTATCCTCTTCCCCTGCGCCACGCGCCGCGCATTGTTTCGCCCTCGCATACCCAAACCCACAAAAACACGCTTCCGACCGCAAATCACGCTTCCCTTCCAGCCGGCACGCAAAACCTCATCCCGCCTTGATATTCTTTTCCCCGATAAGACGCACCGCACATCATTTCGCCCTCGCACACCCAAACTCATGAAACGCGGTTTCAGACATGGCTTTGTCCCTTCCAGGCAGGTACACAAAGTCCTCCCTCTGCCTCCATCATTCCTTTTTTCCCCGCAGCGCGCCTGCCGTGCGCCGTTTGTCATTGCACGCCCATGCCCATAAAAACGGCCTTTCACCCATGTGCCATAAACGGAAATCATGAACTGCCTCTATGAAAATACGACTTTTTTATCGCGCCCTCACATTCCAAACGGCTCTTTTACGCATTGCGGACACACATGCGTCCCTCGGCTATATGAACCCTCCCACCGCCTCGTCCTTTTGAAAAATCGCCGGGTGTTATTCGCGGACGCGATATGAACATCCGCAAAACCTCATCCCATCCCGGCGCCCCTTTTTCCCCCCGCAACACACCGCCGCGCTATTTGGCCATTACATACTCATGCCCATAAAGCGCGCTTTCCGCTACGAATTCTGGCCCTTCCGGCGCCCATCCCGCCTCAACATTTCTTCCTCCGATAACCACACTACGCGTCGTTTCTCCCTCGCATATTCAAGCCCACAAAAGCGCGCTTCCTACTGCAAATCACGATTCCTTCCGAGTTGGCGCACAAAATAGACGGGCCGTCTGTTGCGTTCCCGTCAACGACCTGCGCGTTCAAAAACGGCTTTCGCCCCTTGCAAACGCAGTTCCAATACAAAACCGCCTCCGCATGGTTCGAAGACGGTCAGCTTGTCAAAAGTCTTTTGAAGGGAAAAACTCACATATCTTTTACAGCCGCAGCCGCAGGAAAACAGGGAAAATCCATTGTTATCGGGGATGTGCGTCTCAAAAGCGGCGCTCTCCACAGCGAAAGGGACGGTCATCTCACAAAAAATCGGAGCCTTTCGTCGGGCAACTCTTCTTAGAGCGGTTTTGCCGCTTTTTGGCTGTCCG
>CAJFUU010000285.1 GCA_904420265.1 uncultured Clostridia bacterium | reverse complement strand
TTTTCCCAGCGTTGGGGCCACGGAAAACGTGATGATGGCCGCGGTGCTGGCGCGGGGGAAAACCACCATACATAATGCCGCGCGCGAACCGGAAATTCGGGATTTACAGAACTTCATCAACGCGCTGGGCGGCAAGGTGCGCGGCGGCGGCACGGATCGCGTCGTCATCGAGGGCGTGCAGGTCCTGGGCGGGGCGCGTTACCGCCCCCTGTCCGACCGCATCGTGGCCGGTACGCTGCTGGCCGCGGCGGCGGCCACGCGCGGTGAGGTGCGCCTCAAACGCGTCTGCCCGGGCGATTTGGGCGCGGTGCTGGACAAATTGCGCCAGGCCGGCTGCGAGGTGGAGAGCGGCGATGCGGAAATCTTCCTGCGCGCCCGCACGCTGCGGCCCTTTGAGGTTTCCACGCAGCCATTTCCCGGCTTTCCCACGGATTTGCAGGCCCAGTTTATGGCCTTGGCCTGCGCCGTAGAGGGCGCCAGCGTGATCGTCGAAAACGTGTTTGAAAACCGCTTTGCGCATGCGGCGCAACTGCGGCGCATGGGCGCGGACATCTTCTTGAACGGCCGTCTGGCCGTGGTGCGGGGCGGGCGGCTCTACGGCGCGAACGTGCAGGCGGGCGATTTGCGCGGCGGCGCGGCGCTGGTAATCGCGGCGCTGGCCGCGGAGGGCGAAAGCCGTGTGGAAAATGTGGAATTGATTGACAGGGGTTACGAGGCGCTGGAAAACACGCTTGCCGCGCTCGGCGCGAGCATCAAAAGGCTGTGACGGAGGATACCAATGAGGTTGAACGCGCGGAAAAGAAGAAGGATACTGGCCTTGGCGGCACTGCTTGCGGCGCTCGCTTTGGCCGTGTATCTTATTTTGGACAACGCCGTGTTCATCGCGCGCGACGTGCGCGTGGAGGGCAACGAAACCATAGACGACGAGAGCATTATGCGTGCCGCCAAACTGCCGCTGGGCGAAAAAATGCGCAATGTGGACGCGGAACAGGTGCGCGCCTCTCTGGAAAGCGGCGGGCAAGTGGAACTGGTCAGCCTGGAGAAAAACTACCCCTCGGAAATTGTGCTTACCGTGCGCGAACGCGTGTGCGAAGCCGTGGTTATGCACGCGGGCGTGGTGCTCACGCTCGAGCGCGATGGTACGGTCATTGAGCAGCTTCAGGCCCTGCCGGACGCCGATGCGGTCTACGTTACGGGGCTGGGCGTCACCTCCTACCGCCTGGGGCAGGTGGTTTCCGCGCCGGCCGACCGCCTTACGGCGATGGTCGAGGTGTTGAACGCCCTTTACGAAAACGACGCCACGGCCTATGTATCCGAACTGAACGTTTCCAACGCCAACAGCATTTATATCTATTCGCGCACGGGCATGCGCGTGGAACTGGGCGACAGCGGGAACATGCACAACAAAATCATCTGGATGGCCGGCGCGTTGGCCGATTTGGAAGCGCGCGGCCAAACCACCGGACGTTTGGATGTTTCCAGCGGCAACAAGGCCGATTACAGCGCGGGCTGAGGCGGAAAAATTTTCCATTCCGCCGCAGCTTCGCCGCGATTGTGTGACGACTTCGCGCCAACAATTTGAAAGTATTTTGACATATTGGAAAATTCGGTATTTTTCACCGATTCACGTTTGCATATTGCCAAAAAAATATGTATAATATCATTAGTTTGGCATCCAAGCTGGAACAGAGGACGCGCGAGGGGTAATCGGACGCATGAAAACACAGGTCGCCGCCATGGATTTTGGCACTTCAAAAATCGTCACGCTGATCGCTCAAAGCGGCGGCGTGAACCGCTGCGACATCATTGGCTCGGGCACGGTGCCCTACGACGGCTTTGCCGAGGGCGATTGGAACACGCCGGAGCAGCTTGCGCGCGTGGCGCGCGATTCCATTTCCGCGGCGGAACTGGAAGCCAATTCCAAGGTGCGCGAGATATATATTGGCGTGCCCGGCGAGTTTGTCCATGTGCGTACCGGCGAAGCGGAAATCACGCTGCCCGAGGCGGGCGAGATTTCCGAAGAGGATGTTAACCGCGTGCAGGACGCGGTTGCCGAAGAACTGAAAATTGCCGATTTGGGCGGCTATGTAATGCACCGTTCGCCCGCGTGGTTCATTGTGGACGATGGCAAAAAGACGATGATGCCCCTGGGCGCGCACGGCGAACGCCTCCGCGCGCAGGTTTCGTTTGTGGTGGCCGAGCCGGTGTTTGTCGAAGACATGAAAAACCTGCTGGGCGGCATGGGCATCACCATTCTGGGCTTTTTGTCGCCGACGCTGGGCGAAAGCCTGCTGCTGCTTTCCCTGGAGGATCGCGACCGCGCCGCCATGCTGGTGGACGTGGGTTACCTCAATACCGAAGTTTCCGTCATTGAGGGCGACGCCATTACCTATCACGCCATGCTGCCTTTGGGTGGCGGGCAGATTACAGCGGATTTGTGCGAGGAATTGCGCATACCGATGCGCGCGGCGGAGCAGATTAAGCGCAGATATGTGTTCAATCCCGACGAGTTCGACCAGGACGCCTATTCCGAGGTGGTCGGCGCGGGCGGCGAGCGGCTGTCCTTCCCGCGCGAATACGTCAAGCGTCCGGTGGAAAAAAGCGTGGACGAGTTGTGCGACATGATCGACCTGACGCTCAAAAACGACGCGGCCGCTCTGCTGGGGCCGCGCTCGCAGGTGTTTTTAACCGGCGGCGGCATTGCTTTGATGCGCGGCGGGCGCGAATACCTGGCGGCGAAGATTGGCAGGCCGGTAAAGGTGCCGGTGGCCAAGTCCGCGAAGATGAACAGCCCCGTGTACGCCAGCGCGCTCGGCCTGGTGGACCTCATCTTCGATTCGATTGAGCAGCAAAGCCCCAAGGAGGGCGGCGGGATCAAGAAGTTCAAGGGCCTGTTCAAATGAGGTCAGAGATACTAATTTTGTCAACGAGGGGGATGCCTTGTGCTCGAATTTGAAATGGATAACAACAACTTTGCCTCCATCAAAGTCATCGGCGTGGGCGGCGCTGGCACCA
>CAJFUU010000284.1 GCA_904420265.1 uncultured Clostridia bacterium | reverse complement strand
TTCGGGGCAAAACCGTGTAAACTATCCTTATTCTACGACAGGCCTTTTATTTCCCTGTCCGTTGAACAGGGTACTGTCCAAAGGAAAGCCGGGGCAATTCTTGCTTCCTGCGTCAGCTGCACTTGCAGCCTGCGGTCACTTGCGTTCAGGTAAGATCCCTTGTCTGCAAGTTTGCTTCCTTGGCTTGCAGGCTTTCTCATCACCCTGGCAGTCTGTAGACCTTTGTCGATATCCTGGGCGTCGCTATGCAACGCTTCATCAAGCCGCGCCAGAATGAAAGCCTGCGTATATCCGTTTTCAAATGGGCATAGGCGGCAATTCGCGCGTCTTTGGCGCTGAAATACCAAAATTGTGAGGGAAACCATGCTGGAAATACTTTTGGAAGAGAAGGCGCGCCGCCCTGAGACGGAAGCGCGCGACTTTTGCAAACTGCTCTATCAAAGCGAATTTGGCGGCGGCCATTTGCCGGGCGACGCTGCCGTGCAGCTTGCGCGCCTGCGCGAAGAATGCGCCGTTTGCGGAGCGGGAAACGACGTCCCGTTCGAGCGTGTGGGCGGCGGCCTTCTGCGCCTGAACCTGCGCGCGCTGCCCGCGTTGAAGCTGCGCAAGGAAACAGTCTGCGGTCTGTTTGCCTGCGCCTGCGCGCCGCGGGGGAGCGTAACGGGGCTGGAAAAGAAACTGGACATATTGCGCGCAAATGCCGCGCGTTTGGAACTGGACGAAGAGACCGTGGCGCGGGAAGTCGATGCCTGGCGCGCGGCGGGCTATCCGGCGCTTTCGCATTCCGGCGTTTACCGTGCGCTTTACCATCCGGCCTATCGCCTGGTTCCGGAGGCAACGGGGCGATTTTTGGCGCTGTTTCAGGCCATCGACGCGCTTCTTGAAAGGAAAGGGCGTGCGCGCGTGGCCATTGACGGCAACAGCGGCGCGGGCAAATCCACGCTGGGCGCGCTGTTGGCGGCGGTATACGGCGGCAATCTCTACCATATGGACGACTTTTTTCTGCCTCCGGAGCGCAAGACGACCGCGCGCCTTGCCGAGCCTGGCGGCAATGTGGACTGGGAGCGATTCCGGGACGAGGTGCTCTCGCGCCTGGGCGCGCCGTTTTCCTATCGCCCCTGGCGCTGCCATGCAGAGGCGTTGGACGCGCCGGTTGCGGTTTCTCCCCAGGCGGTGGAGATCGTCGAGGGCGTCTACAGCCTGCATCCCGCCCTGCGCGACGCCTACGACCTGCGGGTGTTCCTGGCGATTGAGCCCGAGGCCCAACGGGAGCGCATTCGCATCCGCAGCGGCGAGGCGCTGTTGCGGCGCTTTCAGGAGAAGTGGATTCCTCTGGAAAACGCCTATTTCGCGCGCCTGGGCGTGCGGGAATGTTGCCAATTGGTATTCTAAACGCCGCGCATACGGCGGCGTTTGTGCATTGCGTGTAAAATCTCACTGCCGGAGCGCATGCGCGGCCTCCCTGACGCATAAGCATCAACGAAGCGAATGTGGCAGGGAGGTTTTTTTATGGCGATAAGCGTGCTCAGGCAAACGCTGGAGATCGAAGAACTGGTGGGTTCGCGGCAGGGGCAGGCGCTTCTGCGCGCGGAGGCGATCGTGCCCGGCGCGGGCCGGGACGCGATTGAGACGCTGATGTCCGAGGCCAATCTGGTCATCGGGCAGGTGGACGTGCAGGAGGGGCGCGTCGTGCTGGAGGGTACGGCGCACTGTCAGGCCGTATACCGGCAGGGCGGGGAGGCAACGCTGCGCTCCCTGACGGCGCAGGCGCAGCTCAACCACGCCTTTGAACTTCCCGGCGCGGCGCGCGATATGCCTTGCCGCGTGGCCGGCGAGGTAGAACATGTGGAAGCAAAATATGAAAACGGCCACATGGTCTTCCTGGTCAGCGTGGGGCTGAAGTTGCAGTTGTGGCGCCTTACGCCGGCGGAGATCGTTACCGGTATTGAGGGCGTGGAGTCGCTTGAAACGGAGACGGAGACCATCCGTTCCGTGCGCCTGGCCGCCGAAGCGGGCGTGGAAACGCTGGTGAGCGAGACCATCGCCCTGCCCGCGGCGCTGGATGCGCGCACAGCGCTGATGGATTGGGCCACGGTGACGGTCGAAGGCGTGGGCGCCGATCTGGGCGGCGTGCTGGTGCGCGGCAAGGTCAATGTGGAAGCGCTCATCGGCAGCGGCGTGACCGGCCGGCCTGTGGCGCTGATCAAGGTGCCGCTTTCGTTTGAACGCCTGGTGGAAATGCCGGACTGGTTGTGCGAAAACGTTTATGCCACCGCCCGGATCAACCGCCTGGATACGCGCGTGGAGGAAAGCGAGGAGGACGAGGACGCGGAAATGCGCATTGAGGCCGAGGTGGCCATATCGGTCAAGGCCATCGCCGCCAGTGAGGCCGAGGCCCTGGCCGACGCCTACACAACGCGCGGCCCGTCGCTGAATGTGCAAACGCAGACGCTCACCCCCTGCGTATCCATTGAACGCGCGCAGGCTTCCGAGGCCTTTCACGGAACGCTGCTTCTGCCTGAAAACGCCCCTGGCGCGGGCACGGTGCTGGCTGTGCGCGTGCGGCCCGTGGTCGGCGGCTGGGGCGTGGACGCGGGCAGGACGACCATTGACGGCGTGTTGGAAGCTACGGTGCTGTACATGCCCGGCGGCTCGGACCGCGTGGCTTCGGCGCAGAGCGAGATGCCCTTTTCCGTGAGCGTGCAGGGCGAGTTGGACGACAGTTCCTGGGTGACGGTCGAGGCCGCGTCCGCCGAGGCCAACGCTCTGATGAGCGACCGGCTGGAACTGCGCTGCGTGTTGGACGTGGGCGCGGAAACGCGCGTGACGCGCGCATATCGCCTGCTCAGCGATGCGGAAGAAGGCGAGGATGTGAAAAAACGCCCCGGCATCGTGCTGTTCTGGCCGGGAGAGGAAGACGATGTCTGGTCCATCGGCAAGCGCTATAACGTCAGCGTCGAAGACGTGCGCGCCATGAACGGCGGCACAGACGTCATTCGCCAGGGGCGGGCGCTGGTTTTGAAAATCTAGTCCAAAACAGGGCGACTGCAGGCGAAAAGGCGCTTTTCCCGCAATGGGCGTTTGCGCGATTCCCGATTTTGAAAAGGACGTTTTCAGGCCCGTTTTTCGCCTTGGCAGGGTAGGATTTGATCAATGCAGCGCTGTCGCGCTCCTGTGGGCGAACCGCCCAGGGGAAAAGTCGCTTCGTATCGCATGGGCGCAATTCATGCGGAAAGGAGGTGCGCTCGTCCAGGCGAATGCAGCCGCGAGCCGCCGCGCGAACGGGTTCGGGGAATCCGAAATGTCCAATGGCTGAAAAGTCCCGCACAAAGCCGTTCCGCGTGAAAACGGGGCGGTTTTGTTTGCGGGGGGGCAAGGCGGGCAAGGCCTTCCGGTAGCGCTGCCGGGGCGACGCGCACATGCTTGCTTGCGGTTTTGGTATAAATTCATGCGTGAAGGAGGTGCGCCCGTCCAGGCGAATGCGGCTGCGAACCGGCGCGCGAACGGATTCGGGGAATCCGAAATGTCCAATGGCTGAAAAGTCCTGTGTCGAACGAACCGCTCCGCGCGAAAACGGGGCGGTTTTGTTTGCGGGGGCAAGACCTTCCGGTAGCGCTGCCGGGCCGGCGCACATGCTTGCTTGCGGTTTTGACATAAATTCATGCGGGAAGGCGGAAACCTGCCCAGGCGAATGCGGCTGCGAACCGGCGCGCGAACGGGTTCGGGGAATCCGAAATATTCAATGGCTGAAAAGTCCTGTATCGAACGAACCGCTCCGCGCGAAAACGGGGCGGTTTTGTTTGCGGGGGAGGGGCAAGGCCTTCCGGTAGCGCTGCCGGGGCGGCGCGCATTTTTGCTTGCGCTGCGCGGCAAAAGCGGTTACAATGGGAAGGACGCCATACACAAAGGACGGGATGAATTTGCGATTGCGCTTGCGCGCCAAGCTGCGCGAATACAGGCCGCTGACAGGGGCGCTTTTGACGCTCGCCTGGCCGGTCATGCTGGAAAACGCCATGCAGACGCTGGTACAATATGTGGACACCGCCATGGTTGGCGCGCTGGGCGCGCAGGCCTCTGCCGCCGTAGGGCTGACCGGTTCGGTAACCTGGCTGGTCAACGGCATATTCTTCGCCGCGGGCATCGGCGCGCTGGCGGTGATCTCCCGCGCCCTGGGCGCAAGGGACGAAAAGACAGCCCGGGAAACGGCGGCGCAGTCTGTATTCATCGCCGCGGTGGCGGGCGTGGCGATGTGCGCGGCGACGCTCCTGGTCAGCCCGGTTCTGCCCGCATGGCTCAATGCGGAAGCGGAAATTCGCGCCGACGCCACGGCCTACTTCGCCATCATCTGTATGCCGATGGTGTTTCGCGCCGCGTCCATCATTTTCGGCTCGGTGCTGCGCGCGGCGGGAGATACGCGCACGCCTATGCTGGCCAACCTGGCGATGAACGCGCTCAACGTGGTGATGAATTTTCTTTTGATTTACCCCACGCGCGAACTGAATATATTGGGCCTTGCCTTCACCATGCCCGGCGCCGGGCTGGGCGTAAGCGGCGCGGCCATTGCCACGGCGCTTTCCTACGTATTGGGCGGCGTGCTCATCACCCGCGCCATGTGGAAAAACGCCGCGGTTTCGCCGCGGCGCGGAGGGCTGCGCCTCAACGCGAAGGCGATGCAAAGTTGCTTGCGCATCGCCGTGCCCGTGGCGCTGGCGCGGCTGACGACTTCGGCGGGCCATGTGGTGTTCGCCGCCCTGGTGGCCACGCTGGGCACTGTCAGCCTGGCGGCGCACTCCATTGCCCTGACCGCCGAGGAGGCGTTTTATATCCCTGTGTTCGGCATCAACGCCGCCGCGGCCACGCTTACCGGAAACGCCCTGGGCGAAAAGGACGCGCGCAAGCTGGATATGGTCGGGCGCAGCACGATTGTCATTACGCTTTTGCTGATGAGTTTCACGGGCGCGCTCCTGTTTGCCTTCGCGCCGGTGGTGATGCGCCTGTTCACGCCAGACGCCCGGGTAGTGGCCGAGGGCGTGACCGTGCTGCGCCTGGTGGCGCTTTCCGAACCAATTTTCGGCATTGCCATCGGCGTGGAGGGCATGCTGCAGGGCGCCGGTGATACGGTCGTACCCTTTGCCATCACCACCGCGACCATGTGGCTGGTGCGCATCGCCGGAACGGTGGCGGTCATCTACGGTCTGAAATTGGGCTTGAGCGCCGTATGGGTGTGCATGGTGGCGGAAAACACTGTGCGCGGCGCGCTCTATCTCTGGCGCTATCTGCGCGGGCGCTGGAAACCGGCGGAAATGCGCGCGGCTACAACAACGTCATAAGCGTGCCGGCGGTCAGAAGCCCCAGCCCGCCAAGCGACCGGGCGGACAGTTTTTCGCCCAGCCAGAGGCGGGAAAATGCCGCCGTCACCAGGATGCTCAATTTGTCAATTGGGGCCACGGCGCTGGCGGGCCCTTCCCGCAGCGCATGGTAATAACACAGCCAGGAGGCCCCGGTGGCAATGCCGGACAGGAGGAGAAACAGCCATGTGCGGCGGCTGATTTTGCCTATGCCGCGCTGCGCGCCTGTGAGAAACACCATGCCCCAGGCCATGACCAGCACCACGGCTGTGCGCAGGGCCGTGCCCAGCGTGGAATTGACGCCCTCGATGCCCACCTTGCCCAGAATGGTCGTCAAACTGGCAAACACCGCCGAGCCGAGCGCATACAGAAACCAGCGCCCGGAGGTTTTCAGGGACGCTGCCTTTGCCCGGCCAGGGGCGGACGTTTTTTGCCGGTCCGCGTCGGACGCTGCGCTGTCATGCGGGCGGCCCGTTTGCAGCATCAGGCCGGTTCCAACGGCGATGAGCGCCATCGCCGCGATTTTTATGGGCGTAAGGCCTTCGCCCAACAGGATCAGGGCCAGCAGCATGGTCAGCACCGTGGAAGATTTATCCACTGCCGCCACGCGGTTGACCTCGCCCAGTTGCAGGGCGCGGAAGTAACACAGCCAGGACGCGCCCGTCGCCAGGCCTGAAAGGGCGAGGAACAAAAGGGCGCGGCCCTCGATGGACGAAAGCGGCTGCCATGCCCCGGCGATAAGCACCATCAGCCAGGAAAACGCCAGCACGACCACCGTGCGCAGGGCTGTGGCCAGGTTGGAATCCACATCCCGCACGCCAATTTTGGCCAACACGGCCGTAAGGCCCGCAAACAGCGCGGAGCCAAACGCAAACAGCACCCACATGCGCGTAGCCTCCCTTGCGCTTCATTATAGCACGCCTTGGCGGGAAAGACCACCACACGCCTGCGGTTTTCGGGAATGATCGCCGAAAAATTTCCGCGGCGAAGTGGCGGTCGGGAAGCGGTGTTGCCGGCAATTGCGCGCATTGTCTTTGTTCCGCGCATCCGGCGGGGTCGAAAAAACCTCCTGCGGCGGTTTTGCCGCAGGAGGTTCGCGCCCGGGTTCAGGCCGCCAGTTCCGCCAGGTTTTCTTCGCAGAACAGCCGGATGGATGAAACGGCATACGCATCCTGACCGTCTACCGGGATGCCTGCCGCCAGCCAATAGGCGCAAGCGCCTTCGTAGAACTGGCCAAGCGCCTCCAGGTCTGCGCCGTAACGGAACTCGATGTGATGGGTGGTCGCGGGCGTATCGGGCGCGAGCAGGAAGTAGGTAAACTCGCCGGACGCCTCGTCCGCGCTTTCGTAAATGGCAAAGCCGGTGGATGCATCCACGCCGGCGTAGGCGTAATCGTGGTCAAAGACCGTTGCGCCGTTTTCGTCTACGCCGCTGATGTGGCCGTCGGCAAACGTAATCTGCGCAACGCCGCCGATGAACGAGCAGTTAAAGCGCGCCTGCGCGCCGTCGGCGTAAGCGGCGACTGCTTCTTCGCCGTAGATTTCCGCCGTGCAAAAGCTTTTCAGCATTTCGGCGTATTGCGCGGCGTTTTCTGCGTCGCCAAATTCGGCGCAGGCGTCCAGCCAGACCTGGTCGTATTCCTCCGCAGTGATGACTGGGAACAATTCGTCATATGTTCCCGCAATCTGCGCAAGAACGCCGCCTTCCGCTTCGGCCAGCGCCGCGCCGCCCAGCATGCATACCAACAACGCCAACGCCATGAATAAACCGGTCAATCTCGAAACCTTCATTCGTCTTACACCTCGCTTTTTGTGTGTTTGTGGTTAGTTTTAACTAACTACATTATAAGCATATCTCTTTTTTGCCGCCTGTCAAGCGCATCGGCAAAGTTTAGCGGTTTTGAGGGGCGTAAAAGCGCCCGGCCGCTTGGGGCCGGGCGATGATGGGGGAGCGCATCCCAGGAGGACAAGCGCTTTGGCAGGACGCCTTGCGCCGAAGAAGGACAGCAGGCGACCGTCCTCCGCCAGCCCGGCGGGGCGCTTCTCAACGTTGCCGCATTCTTCCTCCGGAGAAAGCCGTCCCCTATATACCACGATGAAGGACCCTTGTTATATCCGTGTTCGGGGAATTGCCAGCGCTTTGGTATCTACTCCCGAACTGCGCAGGCCGCCCGGCTTACGCAGCGACGGTACACAAGCAGCGAAGCTACGGCGGCAATGGCTTCCGCCACCCAGAAGGCGTTCCACACGCCATAGGCGCCGAAAAAGCGGCTGAGCACAAACGCGACCGGAATAATGACGACTACGTATCGGAACAGAGAAATTATCAGCGAAGGCGTACCCATGCCCAGCCCTTCCAGCGCGCCCGAGGAAGTCACCGATACCGCGGAAACGAGGAAACCCGCGCTGATAATGCGCAAGGCTGTAGCGCCGGCGGAGATTGCCTGCGGATCCTGTGCAAACAGGCCCATCAGCCACTCGGGAACGGAGAGGAAGAGAATGGTGCCCAGCAACATAATCGCGCCGCTGAGCAACAGCACAAGTTCATAGATGCGCCGCCCGCGCGCATGCTCGCCCGCGCCGTAATTGTAACCGATGAGCGGGCGCATGCCCTGCACGATGCCGTTGGCGGGCAGGTACAGGAAGGTCTGCAATTTATAGTATACGCCCAGCACGAGTATGTATACCTGTCCGAAAGAAGCCAGAATGGCGTTCAGGGCGGAAACCAGTAACGAGGGCAGGGCCAGGTTAAATGTGGCCGGGATACCAATGGCATACAGGCGACCGATCATCGCCTTGTCGGGGGCGAGGTAGCGGCGCCGGATGCGCACGCGGATAGGGCGCTTAAAGTAGACAATCAGGAACACTGCGAGCGTCAGCGTCTGGCCAACGCCGGTCGCCAGGGCCGCGCCCTCTATGCCCATGGCCGGAAAGGGCCCGAGGCCGAAGATCATGATTGGATCAAGGACAATATTGGCGACGCAGCCGCACAACATGGCGGCCATGGTCAGGAGCATGTTGCCCACGGCCTGAAACAGCTTTTCAAAAAGCAGACTGAAGGCCACCACCGGCGCAAAGGAGAAAGCCACGCGCGCGTAACGCACGCCCAGGTCGACCAAAACCGGCGAACCTGTAAACAGCGGTAAAAACGAGGGCATGAGGAAGATACAGGCAAGGGCCAACACCACTCCGTGAATGGCCGAGAGCACAAAGCCCTGTGTGGCCGCCCGGTTGGCCAGTTCCCCGTCGTTTGCGCCCAGGTGGATGGCGATGACGGCATTGATGCCCACGCCAAAGCCAATGGCGACGGCGTTGATAAAGTTCTGCACGGGGTACACCAGCGACAGCGCGGTCATGGCGTCGTCGCTGATTCGGGCTACGAAGTAGCTGTCCACGATGTTGTAAAGCGAGTTCACCAGCATGGAAATTACCATTGGCAACGCCATGGAAATCAGCAGCGGGAATACGGGCTTTTCCTTCATAAAACGATCATCCATTGTATTGCCTCCCGGTCGTGTGCCGCGCACAAGAAAACCACGCAATCGC
>CAJFUU010000283.1 GCA_904420265.1 uncultured Clostridia bacterium | reverse complement strand
GGCGACGGACGCCGGGGCCGCGGCGGGCGCTGCGGCGCGCTCAATGCGCACATGGCTTTCGCCCTCGGTAATTTCAATGGCGCTGAGGCCGTTTTCGCGCGCGATCTGCGCCAGTTCACGAATTTGCTTTACGTTCATACGCACCTCCGCAGGGCAATTGCCGCGTTATGCCCGCCAAAACCCAGCGAAACCGAAATCGCGGCCTCGGCCTGTACGGCGCGCGCCGTACCCGGCACGTAATCCAGGTCGCATTCGGGGTCCGGTTCCTCCAGGTGGATGGTCGGGAAGATCACGCCGCGCGAGAGCGACAGCGCGCAGGCCACGCATTCAAACGCGCCCGCCGCGCCAAGCATATGCCCGGTCATGGACTTGGTGGAACTGACCATCGCCGCGCGGGCCTTTTCCTCGCCCAGGGCCTTTTTGATGGCCAGCGTTTCCGAAGAATCGTTCAGCGGCGTGCCGGTGCCGTGGGCGTTGATGTAGATAAGCCCCTCCGGGCTGCCGGCCTCTTCATACGCCAGGCGAATGGCGCGCGCGCCGCCTTCGGCCTCGGGATCGGGCGCGGTAATGTGGTGGGCGTCGCAGGTATTGCCATAGCCCGCTACTTCCGCGTAAATATGCGCGCCGCGCTTGACGGCGTGCTCGTAATTTTCCAGCACCACCACGGCCGCGCCCTCGCCCAGCACAAAGCCTGCGCGCCGCTTGTCAAAGGGCAGGGAGGCGGCGTCGGGATCGCTGGCTTCGGTCAGGGCCTTGCAGTTGGCAAAGCCGCCGATGGCCAGGGCGTTGACGGTGGCTTCGCTGCCGCCGGCGAGGATGGCGTCCGCATAGCCAAAGCGGATGGCGTGGAAAGCCTCGCCAATCGTGTTGGTGGACGTGGCGCAGGCGGTGACCACCGGCAGGCTCGGCCCTTTGCAGCCAAAGCGGATGGCGATATTGCCCGCGGCGATGTTGCCGATCATCATGGGGATGAACAAGGGCGAGATGCGGCTGGGGCCGCGATCGAAGAGTTTTTTGCACTCGGCCATGAAGGTGTTCATGCCGCCGATGCCGCTGCCCACATACACGCCCAGGCGTTCCGGCTCCACTTTGCCGGCAATGCCGCTGTCCTCCACTGCCTGCGTTGCCGCGGCCATGGCGTACTGCGTAAACAAATCCATGCGGCGGGTATCGCCGCGCGAAATGCCGAAGGCCTCGGGGTCAAAGTCCTTGACCTCGGCGGCTACGGAGATTTTCGTTTCCGAAGGATCGAAGCGCGTGATCTTTCCCACGCCGCACTTTCCGTCTTTCAGGCTTGCAAAGACGGTTTCAATATCGCAACCGACCGGCGAAATCACGCCCAGGCCGGTAATGGCCACTCTGTTCATAGCACCCTCCTGCTTATGCGCTTGCGCCGCGGCGAAGCGCTCAGATATACATGCCGCCGTCCACTTTGAGCACGCAGCCTGTGATATAGCCCGCGCCCTCGCCCGCAAAGAAGCATACGGCGTTTGCCACGTCTTCCGGCTTGCCGATGCGCCCCATGGGCACGGCGGAAAGTCCCTTTTGCAGGGCCGCTTCGTTCATGGAAGCGGTCATGTCGGTTTCAATGAAACCCGGCGCCACGGCGTTGACGGTGACGCCGCGCGAGGCGACCTCGCGCGCAATAGTCTTGGTCAGGCCGATCAGCCCCGCCTTGCTGGAGGCGTAATTGGCCTGCCCGGGGTTGCCCATCATGCCCGAAACCGAAGTGATGTTGATAATCCGGCCGGAGCGCTTGCGCACAAACAGCGGCAGGCAGGCCCGGATCATGTGAAACGCGCCGGTGAGGTTCACGTCCAAAACGGCGCGAAAGTCCTCGCTGGACATGCGCATGGCCAAGCCGTCGCGCACAATGCCGGCATTGTTGACCAGTATGTCAATCGAACCGAGCGTTTGCGAAACTTCCTTCACCGCCGCTTCGGCGGCTGCGCCGTCGGCCACGTTGCACTGCACGGCCAAGGCGCGCGCGCCCGCCGCCTCGATCATGGAAACAGTCTCGTCCGCCGCTTCCTTGCGTCCGGCGTAGAGGATGGCCACGTCGCAGCCCTCCTGCGCCATTTTTACGGCAATGGCGCGGCCAATGCCGCGGCTGCCGCCGGTGACGAGCGCGATTTTGCCTTTCATGCGCGCACCTCCGTGAGTTTTTCCAGATCCTCCGGCTTTTCCACGTTCAAAACGCGCGCGCCGGAAACAGTTTTGCGAATCAGTCCCGAAAGGGTCTTGCCCGCACCGACCTCAACAAACGTGTCCACGCCCGTTTCGGCCATGCGCTCCACGCTCTCCTGCCAGCGCACCGGCATGGAGACCTGGCGGCTGAGAAGTTCGGCCGCGTCGTTGGCATAGGGCCGGGCCGTGGCGTTGGCGTAGAGGGGCAGGCAGGGCACCTGCAGG
>CAJFUU010000282.1 GCA_904420265.1 uncultured Clostridia bacterium | reverse complement strand
CTTCGAGGGTGCCGCGGGTGATGTCCGGCTCCTTATCCGGCTCCAGCGAACGCTTCATGATCAGCTGGTACTTCATCGTGCCCTTGGTCAGGCGGCACATCGGCGTATTGCCGCAGTGGAAGCCCATGAAGGTCTCGTTGTGGCGGTAGGGATACTTGCCCTCGATGGAGGCCTTGTACATTTCAGCGGGCACGGAGTTGTTGATGTCCAAAAGCGTTACGCTTTCGCCGGTCACGCAAGTGCCGATGAACTCGGAAAGCGCGCCGTAAATGTCCACCTCGCAGGCCGTGGGGATGCCCATGGCGGTGAGGCGGGAGTTGACATAGCAGGGCACGAAGCCAAACTCGGTCTGGAACGCGGGCCAGCACTTATTGGCCATGGCCACATACTTGGCGGCGCCCTTGTTGGCCTCCACCCAATCCAGCAGCGTCAATTCATACTGCGCCAGGCGCGGCAGAATACCGGGCATTTTGTTGCCTTCGCCCAGTTCTTCTTCCATCTCCTTGATCTTGGCGGGAATGCGGGGATCGCCCGCATGGGCCTTGTAGGCGGCCAGAAGGTCCAGCTCGGAATTTTCCTGGATGTTGACGCCCAGCTTGAACAGCGGCGCGATGGGCGCGTTGCAGGCCAGGAAGTCGAACGGGCGCGGGCCGAAGGTGATGATCTTCAAATCCTGCAGCGCCAGCAGCGTGCGGGCCACGGGGACGAATTCCAGAATCATGTCCGCGCATTCGTCGGCGGTGCCCACGGGATACTCGGGGATGTAGGCGTTGATGCCGTTGAGCTTGAGGTTGTAGCTGGCGTTGAGCATGCCGCAGTAGGCGTCGCCACGCTCAGAAGAAAGCACGGCGATGTTCTCCTCGGCCGCGGCCACGTACATCACCGGCCCGCCGAACTTCTTGGCGATCAGCGTTTCCGGGCCTTCGGGGCCGAAGTTGCCCAGGAAGACGACCAGCGCGTTGATGCCGGATTTCTGAATGTCCTCGTAGGCTTCCATGACGTTGCCGTCGATGCCGCCTTCGATGATGACCGGGCTTTCGTAGATGTCGCAACCCTTGGCCTTGAGCGCAGCCACCACAGCCTTGCGGCGCTTTTCGGACAGGGTGATGGGGAAGCAGTCGCGGCTCACGGCCACGATGCCCAGTTTGACCTCCGGGATGTTGGCAAACATGCGTATCTCCTCCATGCGTTCGTGATAGAATGGACCCGTTTCCTATATATTATCATATTTTCCACGGCGGCTGTCAAGAAGCAATTTTGCGAAAAAAGGGCAGGATTATTCGCCGCGCGGGCCGCGGGCGATTTTCTAACGTCAAGTTAGCCGTGAGGGGCTTGTAATCATGGCGAAAATGTGGTAATAATAGTATGTATTAAAGTGCAAAAGAGGAGATGCTATGTTCGGCTACCGTCCCGACGGCCACCCCATTCCGGAATATGTGGACCCGATCGTGCAGTTTACGCCGTTTATCATGACTACGCGCAACGACGCGCAGAACTTCGTGACCTACCCTGTGGAATACAAGCCGATGGCGGACTATATCCGCGAGCACCGCGACGCGGAGGAACCCATCAGCTTTATGACCATCCTCATCGCCGCCTATGTGCGCGCCGTGGGCAAGCATCCGGAGCTGAACCGCTTCGTGGTGGGCAAGCACCTTTACGCGCACAAGGACATCAGCATTTCTTACATGGTGCTGCGCGAGACGAACATGGGCCGCTTCGACGAGGCCGCCATCAAGCTGCACCTCAAGCCCACAGACACCATCCAGGAAGTGGCCCGCAAACTCAACGAGCAAATCCGTATCGCCCGCCAGGCCAAGAACAAAAACGGCACCATCGCCTTCGCGCGCCGCTTTTTGAAAATCCCCCTGATCCCCTGGCTGCTGGTGAGCTTTATCAAGCTGTTGGACCGCTTTGGGCTGATGCCTTCGAAGATCATTGAGGTTTCGCCCTTCCACTGTTCGCTGTTTGTCACCAATATGATGTCCATTAACCTGCCCTCGATTTACCATCACCTCTACAACTTTGGCACCTGCTCGCTGTTCCTTTCACTGGGCCGGCCGGAGCGGCAGGTGATTGCCAACAAGGAGGGCAAGGCCGTGCGCCAGTTGATGATTCCCATTGGCGCGGTGACCGATGAGCGCGTCTGCGGCGGCGCGGATTACGCGGCGGGCATGCGCACGCTTTTGAAGTATATGCTCAACCCCAAGGCGCTGGAAACGCTCGAAGAGGCCGAGGAGTGAGCGATAGAACACAGGGACGGTTCTTCCGGGAACCGTCCCTGTGAATATTTGCAGAGAGTTTTCTGCCTGTTTCAACGGATAGGGGCCGCCCATTGCTTCGGAAAGCGGCGGTCATGGGGCGGCGCAAATCCGCGTGCGCGGGGAAACGCCTTCCGGCCGCCGGCCCCCTGCGGAAAACACAGGTTTCCGTCGCCTAAATTCAACGCTTGAAAAGACGGTTTCAAAGCCCCAATTTGCAAATACGCTTTTCCAGGAAGAACTGCCAGATTGTGAAACCGCCGCCCTTTCCTGCGCGGGAAGCGCCGTTTTTGAGATGCTGTTTACGATACTGGCCGCGCTTGCAGAAATTCTGCGAAGCCTTTCTCACGGAGAATTCGAGCGGCGGTTTCCATAGAAACGGTCATTTCTGTGCGCCGGAACGCACAATCGCTCTATATCCTAAATCCCCCAGACCAGCCAGATGTAGACATAGCCCGTCAGCACGGCCGAGAGCGTGAACGGCACGCCAATGCGCAAAAAGTCGCGCAGGCCCACGGTTTCGCCGTTTTTGCGCAATATGCCAATCGCGGCGATGTTCGCGCTGGCGCCGATGGGGGTAAGGTTGCCGCCCAACGTCGCGCCGGTCAAAAGGCCGAAGTAGAAAACGTAGGGCGCGACGCCCGCGCCGCCGTTCATCAGCGCCGCGATGCCCTGCACCACCGGCAGCATCGTAGCCACATAGGGAATGTTGTCGATAAATGCGGAGAGCAACACCGAGGCAAAGACGATCAATGTGTACAGAAGGAAGGGGTTGTCGCCGGAAATACGGTAGAACAGGTCTGCCGCCGCGTCGATTACGCCCGCCGTGCGGATGCCTTCAATGACGATGAACAGGCCGAACAGCAAAAGCAGCGTGTCGCGGTCCAAATCCTTGAGGACGCGCAAAAACGTGCCGCCCGAACGACGGCGGATGCAGTCGCGCACAATGCCGATCAGGCACAAAACCACGCAAATCAGGCCGCTGCGCAGGTTGTAGACCGCCAAAAGCGTCGCGTTTTGCGGCTCTGGCAAAAACGAGGCGACGATCAACAAAAGCACCGTGCCAATCATCAGCGCGGAGGGGGCGTAGTCCGTCACCTTCGTCTCCACAGTGGCGGAAATTTTCTGCGTATCCCGCCGGAAGAGCACCAGCAGCGCCACCATGGACGCCAGCGCCCCCAGCTCCACGCCCCAGAAGATGCCCGGACGGCCCTGCATCCAGAAAAAGTCCAGGAAGTTCATGCCCGCAAAGCTGCCCAGCAGCATGCTGGTGGTATCGCCGACCATCGTGGCCGCGCCCTGCAGATTTGAAGACACGGCAATGGCGATCAACACCGGCACGGGAGAAATTTTCAGCTTTCGGGAAATGGCCAGGCCCACCGGCGCCACCATCAGCACCGTGGCCACGTTGTCCACAAAGGCGCTGACCACGCCTGCGAACAGCGCCAGCACCGTGACCGCCCACTTTACGTTGGGCACGCGTACAATCAATTGCTCCGCCAGGTAGGCCGGCATGCGGCTGTCGATAAACAGCGTTACCAGCCCCATCGTGCCCGCGATCATCAGCAGCACATTGTAGTCCACCGCGCCCAGCGCGTCCAGGGGCGAAAAGTCGTATACGCCGAACAATCCCAGCGCAACAAATACCGCCGCGCTCGTCAGCGCGATGACTGGGCGGTATTTTTGCAGGGTGAGCATCAATGCATACGTCAGCAAAAAAATGCCCAGAGCCAAATACATGGTAGACATGATTGTCCCTCCCATTTTGTCGCTTGTTTCTTCCGGGCGGCCCAAGGGTTGATGGCGCCGCCGGGAATTGCGCAACGCGGTCGCCTGCAAAGCGCGTTTGCGTTGCTGGCTTACAGTATAGCACGTCCGTGCTTAAGATGCTGCAAAGATTAAGCGTGCATACGTAATATATTTGAAAAGGACGCGCCGCGCATGCAAGGAAAGGCAAGAAATTGAAACCGGCAGCTCCGGTAGGGGAAGGGGCGCGACGCGACCGGCGAAACTTCACATCTTGGGCGCGAGGCCGACTGGAAGGGCAGGCGGTGCGGCGCATTCTTTCCCCGCACATCGCGGGAGAGGGCGCCGCCGACGGATAGATGTACATACCTGCTTATCTCTTGCCGAACACCGCGAGGGCGGGCCTTTCGCGAAAAGCCAGAGGGGTTCGTATTTCTGTCGCGGGCGGAGCGCTTCCGTTTTTGTATCGGATATGTTCTTCGCTACCTATCGCGGGTGCGTGAGGATGCCCTGCGGATGGCGCCGTCCATCAGCAGCGAGTCGTGCCCATCACGGGAGCGGGGATGCCCGCCTTTCTTGCGAAATGCGTTTCCGATCGCTGCATCTATCGTGGCGCACGGGTTCGGCCGGGAGGGCAGGTGGCATGGCGCATTCTTTCCCCGCACATCGCGGGAGAGGGCGCCGCCGGCGGATAGATTTGCATCCCCGCTTATCTTTTGCCGAATACCGCGAGGACGGGCCTTTCGCGAAAAGCCAGAGGGGTTCGTATTCCTGTCGCGGGCGGAGCCGCTTCTGTTTTTGTATCGGATATGTTCTTCGGTGAGCATTGTGGGTGCGCGAGGATGCTCTGCGGATGGCGTCGTCCACCAGCAGCGGGTCGTGCCTATCGCGGGAGCGGGGACGCCTCGAACGCGCGAAGAAAGGGGTGGAAGTTTGCACGGTATTTTCCTTGCAGATTTGCCATGGCGCGCGGGGAAGAACGCCTCTGCGAAGTTCAGCGTAGAACTTTGGCAGTCGGCTCGCCAAGGCGCAGGGGGGAAGGACGTGCTTCCGCAACGCATTTCCCTGCCGGGCAACACGACTTGTCGCGGCGGACGGGGAAGAACGCCTTGCAAAGCGGTGAGGCAGCGGGCGGTTGCGGCCGGTGAAAATATTGCGCCTTCCGCGCCGCCCCGCAGGCCTTTTGAGGCAAAAACGGCGGTCGCGGCATGAACCCCTGCGGCGGCGCGCATTTGCGCAACGTGCTGCACAAAGGCGTTTGGCAATATTGCCGCCATGAAAGATGCGCGCGAAAAGTCGCGTCTGCGCCAGCGGCAGCCATATGTCGGCAGATATTTCGCCGGAATATGTTGCGGCCGACGGCAGAAAAGCGCGCCGCCAGGCACGGCAGCGCGGAATGAAAGGCGATAATACATCCCAATTCGTTTGTCCATTTGCGGGCGAACGGCCCAAGGGGTAAGAAGCGAGCCCAGGCGTCTCCAGAGGCGGAAGAAGGCTCGGCCAAAGGCGCGCAGGCCCGCGATAAGCTTTCAGAAGGCGCAACATCTTGCCATTCCATGGTTTCGCCAAACCGCCGGCCAGGATGGCCGCCCCGGTTCCCACCCTACAAGTTGGATACGAGCAGAACCACAATCAATGCCGACAGCGCGATTGCGCCGGTCAGGCAAACGATATTGACGGCCTTCAGCCATCGGTTTCCGAAAACTTTTGCAATAAGCGCGGCGGCCGCAATGCCAAGCGCCCCGCCCGATGCGTTGGAAATAACGTCGGTAATATCGCTTGCGCCGATGGCGAAAACATATTGAGCGGCTTCGAACAGAAGGCTTGCGCCGATGACGGGGAGGAGCTGCTTTACAAGCGGCCTGCCCGGCCAAAGCGCGCGCACGAAGATGCCCATGGGAAAAAACGCCGCCGCATTTTGAACAATCTCGCCCACATCCCTTTTTCCGTTTACAACAAGCGGCTCTCCAAAGGGAATCCAGTTGACGTTTTGAATATGCGGCAAATTGCGGAGAGAAAACTGCATTTTGAAAAGGATGATCCATGTCAGCACAATCAGATAAAATGCGAACAGCCCCAAAGTAAGTTTCCTGGAATTCAATTGGGATTACCTCCACGATTAGGATGCGCCGCCGGGGGGAAAAGCGCTCTGCTCCTGCGGCAGGCGCACGGTAAACACCGTGCCTTCCACGCCGCTTTGCACGCCGATGGCGCCGCCATGGGCCTCGACAATTTCCCGGGCGATGGCCAGCCCCAGCCCCGCGCCGCCCGAACGCGTGGAACGCGCCGCGTCCAGACGGTAAAACTTTTCAAAAATGGCTTCCCGTTCCCGCTCCGGGATGGGGTCGCCCTGGTTGGCGAAGGTGAGCGCGACCGCGTTGTCCTCCGCGCGGGCACAGACGTCGATTTGCGTATTTTCGTAACTGTAAGCGGCGGCGTTTTTGAGGATGTTGTTAAACACGCGCGCCAGCTTATCCGGGTCGCCGGTCAGGGTCAACGCATCGTCGCAGGTCACGCAAATGCGCTTGCCCTGCGGCAACAGCAGGGGATAGAATTCGTCGGCAAGCTGTTCCAGCATCAGGCGCAGGCGAATGCGCTTTTTGTTCAGGACGATTTCCTGCATGTCAAAGCGCACGATTTCAAACAACTCGCCAATAAGCTGCTCCAGCCGGTAAGCCTTTTCCAGCGCCACGCCGGTGTAACGGGCGCGCTGTTCCGCCGTCAAATCCGGGGTTTCGTCCAGCAGACTCAGATAAG
>CAJFUU010000281.1 GCA_904420265.1 uncultured Clostridia bacterium | reverse complement strand
TTGTCAGCTTGACACCGGATTTTCCCCTCTCCAGCAAGACAACTTTCCATTCCTTAGCGGCTTTTGTTGTATTTTTTACTTCACTATATATACAGAATATTGTACTTTGTAAATTTCGAGCAAGTTTTTCAGAAGCTCTTCTTATGAACGAATACAGAGAATGGGAAGAAAAGACCAACTGCTCGATATGGGAAGCGTCTTGATTTTAGATTTGTTTTCTGTTAAAATAGTCTAAAAGGGGACTATATGATGAAAGAATTGAACAGGCCAAAAAACTTAAAACGCTTTTACCTCTCGTGGCAGAAATTGAACCATGTCTATGAGGAATACGCCAAGGAACACGATTTGACCTATATTTCCATGTTCGTTTTACAGTTGATTGACGACGGGACAACGCAAAAGGAGTTATGCGACACGCTATATTTTCCGAAGCAGACGGTCAATAAAGTTATCCTCTCTTTTGAGAAGAAAGGCTATATGACATTGGTGGAAAATCCTGATGACCGGCGCGCCCGTTCCATTATGCTGACCGAGAAAGGACGGGAGTTTCAAAAGAAAGTCATTTCCCATATAGAAAAAGCGGAGTTAGAAACCTTTGCGTCTTTGACTGAACAGGAACAGCAGATTATGACAGACCTTTGGGACAAATATACTGCTACCTGCATATCCAAAATTAAAGATTTATAACCGTTTCAGAATGGAGGGAAACACATGAAAAAATTAGGTTTTGGGCTTATGCGCCTGCCGCTTGTAAATGATGATTTTTCACAACCGGATAAGGCTCAGTTATGCGATATGGTTGACCTTTTCCTTGAAAAAGGATTTCAGTATTTTGATACGGCGTGGTTCTATCATAACGGGCAATCGGAAGTTGCCGTGAAAGAATGTCTTGTGGAGCGTTATCCCCGTTCCGCCTTTCTGCTTGCCGACAAAATGCCCCTGGTCCTGATCCATCAGGAGAGCGAATTGGAGGAATATTTCAACACACAACTTGAACGGTGCGGTGTGGACTATTTTGACTATTACTTGATCCACGATATGGGCGGCAATCGTCGAAACGCGGCAGAAAATATGCACGTTTTTCAGTTCCTGGCCGAGAAGAAAGCAGCCGGTCTTGTCAAGCAGATCGGATTTTCTTTCCATGATACCGCCGACGTGCTGGACAGCATTTTAACCGAACACCCGGAAGTTGATTTTGTCCAGATACAACTGAATTATCTTGACTGGGAAAACGATACAATTCAATCCCGTAAATGCTATGAAACCGCAAAAAGACATGGGAAACCCGTGATCGTGATGGAGCCGGTCAAGGGCGGGACGCTTGCCAAGATCCCGCAGGAAGCGGAAAATCTGTTCCGCACCTATCATCCCGATCTGTCTGTCGCCTCCTGGGCCATCCGATTTGCGGCAAGCCATGAACATGTGATGCTGGTTTTAAGCGGCATGAGCGATCTGGAACAGGTCAAGGATAACGTATCCTATATGGAAAACTTCACGCCGTTTACAGAGGAAGAATATGCGCTGGTTCAAAAAGCGGCAGATATTATCAATGGCAGTATTGCCATACCTTGTACGGGGTGCGCCTATTGTATCAACAAATGCCCGAAAAATATAGCCATTCCAAAATACTTTGCCCTTTACAATGCGGATATGCGTGAGTTAGAAACAAAAGCGTGGACTGCACAAACAATGCTGTATAGTCATTTTTCGGAGCAGTTTGGGAAAGCGAGCGACTGTATCGAGTGCAGACAATGTGAAAAGATGTGTCCGCAACACATTCATATCCGGGAATGGTTAAAGAAAGTTGCCGCGAGATTTGAGGGGACTTTATAGCAGGATTTTTAAAAGAAAACCAAAACATTTATTTTTTAATCTCCAGAAAATAGCAATTCCAGTCGGGGCCGTCAATGGTCGGGATGAACGGCGCGCAAGCGCCTCGCCATTGACCGCTCCGTCCGGCCTTGCTCTGCGGCTGTCAAAGTGAACAGGCCCAAGGGTGCTTGCCCGCCTCTTTTGATTTTGGGCGGGGCTGGCGGTCGAATTGCGCCCCGCGGTGGGATTGATTTCCGCTGGAGGACAGAAATCAACTCCCTGTTGCCCGGGAGCGTCTACACTCTCATGCGGTGGTCAAAATCGGTCTCAAATTGAGACTGATTTCGGCAGAAACTCCCCTCAAAAGGAGGAGGGCTTTTCGGGGCTGTGCAGGGCCTGAAAAGATTGCTTTTTCTCCGTTTCTGTGATACTATTTTGATACTAAGAAGACGAGGCGCCCCGAATAATGGGTAAAACATCAACATATTTGCGAATGTTTTGCCCCGAAATCACTTCAAATATGCTTCTATACATCTGAATTTGCCAAGTGGGAAGAGGAGGTTGGAATATGGCTTACGATCATGGCGCGTTTCGCGTGGCCAATCTGGAAAATGCGATTCATTTTTATACGGAAAAACTCGGCTTCAAGGTTCTCTTTACGGTCGATTCGCAGGAGTTTGGCGAACGAGGTGTGTTTCTGGAGTACAATGGCGCGCGGCTGGAACTGATCGAAACGATAGGCGTCGCCTACATGCCCGCCATGCCGGAACGACCCTATTGCCCGCATCTTTGCTTTGAGACAGACGATATGGATGCAGTCCTCGAAACGCTAGAAAAGGAAGGTATTCCTATCCTCGACGGGCCGAATGAAATCGCCGGATCCGAGCGGTGGGTGTATTTTATGGATCCGGACCGGAATGTGCTGGAATACATTGTCTGGCTGGACAAGGGAAAATCCGACAAGCACTGAGTTATTCGTTTTTGTGCCGAGGCGGGCCGGGCGGAGACGCCGCTGCCGGGCGCATTGCGCGCTCCGGCACTCCGCCCGGCTTTGCGCTTTTCTATAGCGCTGGCAGGAGAATGCGCTCCTTCCAAAGTGCAGGACGCGCTGATTCTGATAGCAACGTCGCAAACGCCGTTTGGAGGGTGAAGAATGAAGCGCCTTTTTATGCTCTGCGGGCCCATGGGCGTGGGAAAAACCACGGTTGGCCGCGCCTTGCGTGATTTTTTGCCGGATTGTGCGTTTCTGGATGGGGACTGGTGTTGGGACATGCATCCGTTTCGGGTCACGCCTGCTACAAAGGGCGTTGTCCTTGACAATATTTGCCATGCGCTTAACAATTTCCTTACTTGCGGCGCGTTTCAAAATGTGGTGTTTTGTTGGGTCATGCACCAGCGGGAAATCATTGACGGTATCTGCGCTCGCTTGCATACGCAGGGGTGGACGGTGCTGCCCCTGGCGCTGACCTGCACGCGGGAAGTGCTTACACAGCGCTTGCGACGGGACGTGGAGGCGGGGGAGCGCGAGGTGGACGTCATTGCGCGCAGCCTTGCCTATTTGCCGCTGTACGAGGCGCTGGGCATACCCATGCTGGATATTTCAAACCTTGCGCCCGCGAAGGCCGCCGCGCAAATTGCACGCATGAACGCCTAAGCGCTGCTCCGGCGGACGCGCTGCCGCCTGGCGCAAAGTATGGGAAGCGGAACTTCATTTTTCTCGTTGGCGCGCGAAAAATTACGCCCCGCCAAAGCAGAGGGCATTATTCTGCCAAAAAGGCAGGCAGGAGCGCCTGCAAAATCATTTCCGGCGCAAGATTTTCAAGTCGACAAAGCCGACTGCTTTGGACAATTTGCAAAATTGGCAAAGGCGTCTCGCAGTTTTTTCTTGTGCAGCACGGCGGCGCGAGCAAAAGCTGGAGAGGGCGGCCGGAGAGGCAGAAGCCGCAGAATTCTGCGGTTTTGCCAAAGGAGAAACCGTCACGGCTCAAATTGAAAATTCGAGACGCGGCGCCCGACGGAGGAGGGACTCCAGCGTCCGCCAGATTGTCAAAATACTTTTTGACAATCTGTAACCGCAGGCAAAGCCGGCGGCATGACGAAGCCCTGTAAGGGCGTAATGCCGGCAACGCTCACGCGCTTCGATTGCCGGCGCATGGACCGGCTCCACCCAGACGCCGCCAAAGGCAGCCGTTGCCCCCTTTTCTTTGCGATGGCTTTTGTCCACGAGCCCTTGCTTGCAAAAAAGATTTGGCGATTTTGCGCATGGCGATACCCCCTCTGGCCCACCCGAACGCGGGTTTCGCTGTACAAAAGGGCCCCGCCAGGACGACAGGCAGGGCTTTATACGTTGTCTCTAACTTTCTGTCGGATAGGACGCTGAAAATCCCACGGGTGCGCAAAGCGGAGTGGATGCGCTTTCAATCGACAGGCTTGCCGCCGAACTGGTTGAAAGGCTTGCCGGTCGCCGCGCGGCGGACGCTGGCGGCTTTGCGGACGCAGGATCGCCGAAGATGAAAAATCAGCGTTGCATTTTTGTGCCATTTCGCAATATAAAAGATACGCATGTGTTGGATGCTGCATGCTGGCGCGATTTGGCGGAAAGGGCATATTCTCGCGCGATAACGGCAGCAGGGCGAAAGAACCACAGACGCCCTTTCCCCGAAGCGGAAATCGTCTTGTCAGTTTTATTTGCCAACCGGCCAAGAGCGGCCATCTCGAAAATCTTTTGAATTTCCGGCTTTTAATGCGTGATACATGCTGACCGCAAGATTCAAAACCTCGCCGGAATGAACGGCGAGGTCAAAATATCGACAGAACAGGCTGGGCGGCGCTTTCTTAAAAGCCGGCATCTGCGTTCAATCTGGACGGTTTTGCCGTCTTTTTAAAATGCCCAGAGTGTGTTAGAAAACTCCTCAAAATGCAACTTCGGCGTCTTTTGCCCATTTTGGCGCTTCGAATTCTTGACTTGGCTCTACGAAGCCTGCGAATTCTTCGCGAAACCAGCGGAAAATCCCTTCCGAATTGCGGATGTTTCCCTTTTCAAACATGCTCTGGCCCTTGCGCTCGCGGAAAATCATATGTCCGGAAAACTATGCGTTCAGGGCTGGCCTTCGCGCCGCAGCAGGCATTTTAAAGGTCTGGCCCCGCCAGAAGTTCTGGCCCCGCCAGCGAACCGGCGGGGCCAGGGCGTTGACTAACGGCAGGTGGTGCAGTAGCCGACGCCGGGCTCGTTTTCATCGGTCGTGGCGCCGTAGAAGTACTGCCGCACCACGCTCATGTCGTCGGCCATGCGCAGCGGATGGCCTGCGGGAATGTAGATGATGCCGCGCACGGTGGTAGAGGAACAGTTGCTGGTCGCGCGCATGCGGCTTCTGGTGCAGAAGGTAAGAGCGCGGTGCATATTGCAGTCGGTATCCGGTTCTGTGCCGGCGAGATAGTAGTCGGTATTGACGCCGTAACCGTTGACATCGTTGACGCAGGCGGCCGTGGGGCGCATGCCCGAAACGCCGCAACACTGCGCCGTCACCAGGCCCACAGCGGAGGCGGACTTGGTGAGAATGGGCGTATTTTCCGTGCAGCCGGTAACGCGATGCACCGCCTCCATAATCTCCGCCCACAACGGCGCGGCATAGGTGCCGCCGGTGGCGTCGCTGCTCAAAGGCCGGTAGTCGTCCGAGCCGATCCACACCGCGGCGGCGTAGTATCCCGTCATGCCCGCGAAGGTCACGCCGCGATAGTCGGAATTCGTGCCGGTCTTGCCCGCCACCTCCATGCCCTGGAAGTTGGCCCGCGAGCCCGTGCCCACGCCGGAGGTGACGCATCCTTTCAGCACGTCCACCAGCATCCAGGCCGTGGATTCCTTAAACACCTGGCGGCGGATTTGCACCTGGGAAATGTCGATATAGATGGAACCGTCGGAATTTTCCACGCGCGTGAAGGCGTAAGGCTCCAGATATTCGCCCAGATTGCCGATGGCGCCGAAGCCCGCGGCCATTTCCAGCGTTGTCAGGCCGGAACTGCCCAACGCCAGGCCCGCGCCGTTGGCGTTGATGTGGTTGGGGTCCACGCCCAGGCGCAACAGGTAGGCCACGGAATTTTCAATGCCCACATAGGTCATCAGCGCCTGTGCCGCCGCCGTGTTGTGCGAGCGGTTCATGGCGTAACGCATGGATTCTGAACCGGTGAAGCCGCCGCCGCCAAAGTTGTTGGGGTAGCGGTTCTCGCTTACCCAGTTCAGAATGGGGATTGGAAGGTTCAATACCGGCGTGCCCGGGGAATTGCCCAAATCGAACGCCGGCCCATAGATGGACAGCGGCTTGATGGACGAACCCACCGGCATGTTGTTCTGGTAGGCGCGGTTGCGCAGAAGCTGCTGCACGGGCTCTTCACGGCCGCCGACAATGGCGACGATTTCACCCGTGCGGTAATTGATGACCGTTGCCGCCGCCTGGGGTTGCACCACTTCCAGATACTCCCCGCCGCCGAGCGATTGCCTGCTGGTGCTGTCGTTGGAATAGCGCATGCTTGGGTAGCCGTTCCAGTTGGTGACGGCTTCCTGCGCCGCTTCCTGTACAGCCGGGTCCAGCGAGGTATAAACGCGGTAACCGCCGGTGCGCAGCTTGCGCTGCATGGCGGCGCGGTTGGTGGAATTATCTTCCAAATCGCCCTCTACACGCAGCATCTTGGTGATGACGTCATAGATGGCGTATTCGAC
>CAJFUU010000280.1 GCA_904420265.1 uncultured Clostridia bacterium | reverse complement strand
TCCGGCGCAGATACGGAGCATCGAGAAAAAACTGAATAGTCGCATCCACATCCTGCGCAATCCGGCGGCATGCACGGCGCGTCGCCTGCAACGCTAAAACGCCCTTCCGGGAACGCGGCGGATTTTCCTGCCCCGCCCTTAACGCCACAGCGCGGCGGGCATTGGGATCCCACCTTTAACGCCGTGGAAAGCGCGCGTCACGGAGCGCATTGTGCGTTTCCCCTGGCCCTGTTTGCAAACGCCATTTCGTCCCCGCCAATTCTTGCCTTCTCTCCAGCAGCCTGCGAAATTTCCACCGAAGCGGACAAAACTCCCCTCAAGGTTGCAGGCTTTCCATCTGCAAACAGACTTCAGGCCGCAGACGCCGCCATCCCGATTGCCCGCGCGCTTTGGAGCGGTGCCGCTTCGTCGCCGCTGGTCGCGGCGGATGGTTCTTCGGTTGCCGCAGGGCCGTCCCCGGCGTATGCCTCTACGCCATCCAAAGCAGACGTTTCGCCATCCGCGGCGCTTGCGGACGCATTCATTCCTTTCGAAGCGTCCGTATAGGCAAAGCCGAGCACAGACGGGTCTTTAAGAACTTCCTCTGCCGTTTCCATCGTCACAATCGCCGTGTACACCAATTCGTCTCCTTCGGCGCGCATGCTCATCGTCACCTGCTGTGTGCCGGAGGCAGGAACGCCGGCAATGGTCATACCCGCGCCCGTGCGCACTTCAAGGATGGCCATGTCCGCGCCATTGATGGCCGCGTCAACCTGATAAGCGCTGATCTGAACCTCTTGCGCGCCCTCTACGGGCACAAAGAAAGCGTCCATGGCGTTTCCATAGGCCCATCCGTCCGTCCAATTGTATTCTCCCAGCATCATGCCCGGCGTAAAGGCGGCGCAGGAGCCGTCGTTGTCATAGTAATAGCTCAAATTATAGCCAAGCGGCGCAATCTCCGCCGCCACGGCGGGTTGAGAATACACGAAAAGGCCCTCATCGCAGTCGCAGTAATAGCGCGCCGTGACATTGACGCTGAATTTCAGCTCGCTCAGCCGGTCTTCTGTCACGCCGTCGTATATCAGGCATAAATGCCGCCCGCCTTCGTCCACCCATTCTGTTTTGGCCATGCTGTTCCAGCCGTCCAGGGTCACGTCCACATCGCACACATCCACGCGCGCCGCGCCTATACTCTCCATTATGTCCGCATATGTGCCGCTTGTCATGGCTGCGGCAAGCGTCCATTCGTCCCAGGCGTTTATGCCGCCTTCCGCGCGTTCCATGGCGGACAGGTCCAGGCGGGAGCCGGCCGTGATGGAGCCGTCTGTGGCGGCGGCCATATCCAGCGACACCAGCAGTTGACAGGTTTGGCTGTTCCAGTATATGCCGTTTACATAGATGCAGCGAGAACCGATACAGGTCGGGCAAAGTATCTTACCCGACGCCAGGGCCTGCGAAAGCGTGCAGGCCGACGCACCCTGCATATTCGTACAGTTGGGAACGGTATGCACATATGTGCCGCCCGCCGTGCAGTACAAAGCCCCGTCCAGCACCGCCGGCACGACCTGGCGCCGGGTTACGCAATCCGGACAGGGGGCCTTGCCCAGTATCCGGGCGCGTTCTACGGTGGTCAGCGCGCTTTCAACGTCCTCAATCGCATCGCCCACGCCGGCGCAGCCGCGGTCGCCGTGATAATAGCCGTCGCCCACGGGGCACCAGGCCAAATCCCCTTCCGTCCGCGCCAATTCGGCGCCAATGCACTTGGGGCAAAAATCCTGTCCCAATTCCAGGGCCTCGCGCAGCGTGCGCAGTTGCGCGCCCTGCATATTGGTGCAAGTGCTGGCGGTGTGAAAATGCATGCCCTTGTCTGTGGAATAGTAATAAAGCGTATCCAGAAGGTCTTCCGCCAGGTATTCGTCCAGGACGGCGTCTGCGGCCGGCATGCTTGCCACGCTTTCTGTGAGGGACAGCGAAAGTTCGGTCGGTTCGGGCGTAACCTCGACTGGCGCTTCGCTGCGCGCCGGTTCAGAGGGCGTCGGCGTGGCAACCGCGCTGGCAGAGGTTTCGGGCGACTCTCCCGCCGGCAGCGCTGTGAACAGAGGCGCCGTTGTGGTTTCCGCCGCTTCCGGGGACGGCAACGGCGCGGCCTCTTCAGACGCTTCCACAAGCAGAGTCGTGGGCAACGGCGAGGGACTGGCGCTTTGCGAGGCGCTCGGTCCCTTCATTGCCTGATTGTTTTTCCCGTTTGGTCCGCCAAGGTGATCGCGGTGTACCGCCAGCGAAAACACGCCCACCGCTACGGCCAGCACCGCCGCCACGGCCACCGCCTGCCGCAGGCGCGCGCGCAGCATTTGCCGCCGCCTGCCACGGCGAATGCCGGCGCGGATGGCTTCTTCTATCGCTTCAGGCGTTCTGGGAAACGCCCCGTTTAAGTCTTTCATATCTCCACCTCCGTGGACAGCGCCCGCCTGAGCGCGCCCCGGCCCTGATGCAGCCGGGACTTGACCGTGGTCTGGGGAATTTTGAGAATATCGGAAATTTCCCGAAGCGAATAGCCCTCGAGATAGTGCAACACCAGCGGCAGGCGCAACCGCTCCGGCAGGGCCATGAGCGCGTCGCGCAGTTCAGGGTCGGGCGGTTCTTCCGCCAGGACGGCGCGGCCCTCGTCCAGCGGTTCGCCGCGTCTTTTCCAACGGCGCTGGATATTGTGGCATTCGTTGACCAGTATGCGCGTCAGCCACGCCTCGAAGCGCTCGCCGTCGCGCAGCGTACTTCGGTATATCCAGCCCTTGAACACGGCCTCCTGAATGGCGTCGGCCGCGTCCGCATCGCAGCGCAGCATGGACAGCGCGACGCAGTACAGCTTGCGCTGACAGTCAAGCGCGAGCTGCGTAAATTGCCTGTCGTCCACGTGTATCCCCCAGCTCTTAAATACGTATTCGCATAATAGACGTTGCAAACGGCGCAAAGGTTGACGCGGATGCAAAAAAAATCGTCCCAAGAGCGCCGCTTCCCGGCAAAGCGGTCCCTTTTGCCGTTGCCAAACGCCTTGACGTAAAAATGAAAGGCCATTAAAATCAGCCTTAACGGCGAGGCTTATGGGAACGGGAATTTTGATATGCGGCTTAAATGGCGCTGGAAAGAGCGCATTGGGGAAAGCCCTTGTTGAGAAATCGCGTTTTCATTTTGAAGACCTATATTTTTCCAGAACCAATCCTCATGACATTTATGCTTCTCCACGCGCGCGAGGAGGCCGAAAAGCTGTTGCTCCGCGTATTGATGAATGTTCCAAAGGATATTCGGATGCAGCGCGTTAAAAACCGCTCTTTTCAGAAATTTGGCCGCAGAATGTTGCCAGGTGAAGATTCATATAAACTGAAAGAAGCATTTTTTGAATTTGTCGCAACGAAAGCAGAAAATGCGGTTGAAGAATGGGGGCGGCCATTCCATTGCCCCGTCACAAGAACCGACGGGGCAAAACCCATTGAGGCAAGTCTGGATTTTATCATAGGGAAGATATAAGTATGGACGAAAAAAGCGCCACCGGAGAAGAATTCAAAT
>CAJFUU010000279.1 GCA_904420265.1 uncultured Clostridia bacterium | reverse complement strand
TCAGGAAATCTCATTTCCCAGAGTAAAATTGGTAGAATGGTCGCGGCGGGGGGAACTTGCTCCCCGGCCGCCAACTTGTCAGAAATACTTTTTTGACAATCTGCAGATGCCGCTATAAGCGGCGCTTGGCCTTCCGGCGCCTTTTCTTGCCAACGCGCTTCTTTCCCTGCTGAAAATGGGATTGACGATTTTGCGCATCGCTATGGCTCCCCGTCCCGTCTGGAACAGGAAACGAATGCAAAAAGCGGCGAAGGGCGGAAAACGCCGCCCCTCGCCGCACAAAAACTAGTCTTACGCCTTTTTGACTTTGGGGCCCTTGGGGGTATCTTCAATGATGTAGCCCATTTTCAAAACCTCGTCGCGCAGGCGGTCGGCTTCGGCGAAATCCTTGGCCTTTTTGGCGGCCACACGCTTTTCCACCAATTCCTTGACATCGGCGGGCGTGGCGTCGTATTCCCTGCGGAGAATTCCCAGCACGTCCGTCATGGTCTTGAGGGCGTCAAGGCCCGCGTCGATGGCTTCCACGGCGCTGTCTGCGGTGAGGGTTGTGTTCATATCGCGCACATGCTCGAAGATGGCCGCCAGGGCGTCCGCGGTATTGAGGTCGTCCGACATCGCGGCATCGAAGGCCTCCACCGCCTTTTTGCAGCGTTCCACAAAGGCGGTTTCCGCCTCGTTGCATTCGCGCTGCGGGGCGTGCTCGCGGTTGAACAGGGCCGTATTGCGGGCGGTATAAAGCCGCTCGAGGGAATTGGAAGCCTGTACAATCAAATCGCGCGAGAAGTTGATCGGGCTTCTGTAATGCGCCGAAAGCATGAACAGACGCACGGCTTCGGGGTCGAACTCCTGAATGATGTCGCGCACGGTAAAGAAGTTTCCGGCCGATTTGGACATCTTTTTGTTGTCCACATTGATATGGCCGTTGTGCATCCAATACCTGGCGAACGGCTTGCCCGTCGCGCCCTCGGACTGGGCGATTTCGTTTTCATGGTGCGGGAAAATCAAATCCACGCCGCCGCAATGGATGTCGAACGTTTCGCCCAGGTACTTCATGCTCATTGCCGAGCACTCAATGTGCCAGCCGGGGCGGCCCATCCCCCACGGGCTTTTCCAGGCCGGTTCCCCCGGCTTTTGCGCCTTCCAAAGGGCGAAGTCCATGGGATGGCGTTTGATGTCGCCCACCTCCACGCGCGCGCCGCTCTCCAGATCGTCCAGGTTCTGGCCGGAGAGTTTTCCGTAACTGGAGCGATAGGCCTGGGTGTCAAAGTATACGTCGCCGTCCACTTCGTAGGCAAGGCCCTTGTTTTCCAGCTTCTTGATCAGGGCGATGATCTCGCCGATGTGTTTGGTGGCGCGCGGGTGTACGTCCGCCTTCATCACGCCCAGGGCCTCGGCGTCTTTAAAGTATTCGGCGATGTACTTCTCCGCAATGGCGTTCACAGTGGTGTGTTCTTCGTTGGCGCGGCGGATCATCTTGTCGTCAATGTCGGTAAAATTCTGTACAAACTTGACCTCGTAGCCCATGTGCGCAAGAAAGCGCCGCAGGGTGTCGAAAATGATAAAGGGCCGCGCGTTGCCGATATGGAAATAGTTGTACACCGTGGGCCCGCAGGCGTAAATACCCACCTTGCCCTCATGGACGGGCACAAATTCTTCCTTTTTGCGCGTCATGGTATTGAAAATCTGCATGCCGTTCCCTCCGTTTCCATCAAAAAGCGGCCCGCCCCATACAGAGGCGTGGCCGCGGTTCCACTCTGCGTTTTGCTTTGGGCCGTAACGTGGCAGGCGGCCGGGCCTACTCCGTTCGGCACGGCAACTCGCGGGCGCACCGTTGGGCGGCTGGCGTCCCGGCGGTTTGCAGCCTGTGGCCGCCGGTCTCTTGGGCGCTTGCGCCGCTTACTCCTCCCGGTCATCGTCTTTGCGCTATTATACGACAGACAGGCGCGTTCGTCAAGCAAATTTTCCCGTCCGGCGGCGTGAAATTGGCGCAGACGCTTCCAAAATTCACAAACTTCTGATACAATAAAACGGCATAGGAGGGAAACCAATGAAGTTGATATCCTGGAACGTCAACGGCCTGCGCGCCTGCGTAAAGAAGGGTTTTGAAGAAAGCATGGCGGCGCTGGACGCCGACGTTATTTGCCTGCAAGAGATCAAAATGAGCCCTGAGCATTACAATGTGAACCTGCCGGGCTATCAGGCGCTGATCAATTCCGCGGAAAAGAAGGGGTATTCCGGAACGGCCGTGCTTTCGCGCCTGCCGGTGCTTGGGCATACTGTCGGCATCGGCATTGACGAACACGACCACGAAGGCCGCGTTATCACCTGCGAATTTGAGGATTTTTACCTCGTTTGCTGCTATACGCCCAATTCACAGGACGGCTTGCGCCGCCTTTCCTATCGCGAGCGTTGGGAAGACGATTTTCGCGAATACTTAAAAGGGCTGGATCAGAAAAAACCCGTGGTGATCTGTGGCGACCTTAACGTGGCCCACGAGGAGATTGACCTGAAAAACCCCAAAACCAACCGCATGAACGCCGGTTTTACCGACCAGGAACGCGGCAAATTTTCCGAGCTGCTGGCGGCGGGCTTTATCGACACCTTCCGCTATTTCTATCCGGACAAAACCGGCGCGTACAGTTGGTGGAGTTATATCGGCGGGGCGCGCAGCCGCAACGCGGGATGGCGCATCGACTATTTCCTGGTCAGCCAGCGGCTCAAAGACCGTCTGGTTTCCGCCTCCATTCACGACCAGATTATGGGCAGCGACCACTGCCCGGTGGAATTGGTGCTCAAATAAGCGGTTTTGGGCGCGCAGAGCGCTGTTTTGAACGCGCGCTCCCTTGCAAGCGGGGCTCCCATGCGCTACAATATTTGTGGAGGTGCTTCCATGAAGACCGTAAAAATCAAATCGGCCATCCCGATCTATCTTGCGGCGTTGACGTGGATACTGTTCGGCCTGTTTGCGCCGATTTATGAATTGATCTTTATCATCATCGCCGCCTGCGTGTCCCTGGCGGTGTATCTGGTCGCAAGCGTGTTTATCCCCGGCCGTACTGTGGAGGTGGAAGCGGCGCCCGACAGCGGCGACAAGCAGGTGGATCGGCAAATTGCCGAGGGCCGCGCCGCGCTGCGCAGTTTGCGCGAGGCGGACGAGGCCATCGAAGACGAGGCCATTTCCGCGCGCCTCAAGCGCATGACCGACGCCGGTGCGAAAATTTTTGACGCGTTGGAAAAGGACGCTGCGCGCGCCGCCGAAGTGCGCCGGTTCATGAATTACTATCTGCCCACGGCGGACAAGCTGCTTACGCAATATCGCGCGCTTATGCAGACCGGATCGCAGGGCGAAAATATACAGGGCGCAATGCGCAGTGTGGAAAACAGCCTGGAGATGATTGCCGCCGCGTTTGAAAAGCAGCTTGACAGCCTCTATCGCCACGAGGCCATGGACATACAGACGGATATAGACGTTCTGGAAACTATGCTGGCAGCGGACGGCATCCGCGCGGATTCTAAGCAACACGATGAGGAGGAAAACGGAAATGTCTGAGATCAAGCTCACGCTCAACCCTACCCCGTCCGCGGCTGAAACCGCCGTCGCGCCCGCTGCGCAGGAAGTTTCCGTTGCGCAGGAGAGTATTCAGGAGCCGCAGTTCACCCCCGAAGAACAGGCTCAAATTGACGAATTTGCCAAACAGATCGACGTAACGGATACAAACCTGGTGTTTTCCTATGGCGCCAGCGCCCAGCAGGGCATCGCCGAATTTTCCGACGTGGCGCTTAAAAACGTCAAAACCAAAGACTTGGACGAAGTCGGCGACATGATTGCCAACCTCGTAGGCGAGTTGAAGGGCTTTTCCTCCGACGAAGAGGAGAAAAAGGGCATCTTCGGCTGGTTCAAGCGCCAGACGGACAAGGTGGAAATGCTCAAAACCCGCTATGACGAGGCGGAGACCAACGTCAACAAAATCTGCGAGGGGCTGGAGGCGCATCAGGTGCAGCTTCTCAAGGACATTGCCATGCTCGACCGGCTTTACGAGCAGAACCTGACCTACTTCAAAGAACTTTCCATGTATATCGCCGCCGGAAAGCAGCGTCTGGAGGAAGTGCGGGCAACCGATCTCAAGGCCGCCTACGACAAGGCGCAGAAGAGCGGATTGCCGGAGGACGCCCAGGCCGCCAAGGACTTAAACGAAAAGTGCGAGCGCTTTGAAAAGAAACTGTACGATTTACAGCTTACGCGCAACATCTCCATCCAAATGGCGCCGCAAATTCGCCTGATCCAATCCAGCAACCAGCTGATGGCGGAAAAGATTCAGACGTCTCTGAACAACACAATTCCCCTCTGGAAGAGCCAGATGGTGTTGGCGCTGGGCCTCGCCCACACGCAAAGCGCCATGGAGGCCCAGCGCGCCGTAAGCGATTTGACCAACGAACTTCTGCGCAAAAACGCTGAAAAACTCAAAATGGCCACCACCGAAAGCGCCAAAGAGGCCGAGCGCGGCATTGTGGACATCGAAACGCTGGAGCAGACCAACCAGATGCTCATCGACACCATGGACGAAGTGCTTACCATCCAGCAGGAAGGCCGCCAGAAGCGCGCCGCCGCCGAGGGCCAGCTTCGCAACATCGAAAATGAACTGCGGCAGAAGCTGCTTGAGATTCGCAAGTAAACGGGAGGAAATATCATGCGTCTTTCGGAAAACCGTAAACTGGCGCTGGTCGTGCTGATTGTCTGCGCGCTGGCAAGTATCGTCCTTTTTGGCGGCGGCGCGCTGCGCAACGAGCGCTATGATATTCTGCAGGTGTTTTCCGACGGGACGGACACCTCTCTCTCCGTGCGCCACAGCATGGAAGCCTATCTTCTGCGCTGTGCCGAGCGCGCAGACGCGCTGGCTGAGCAGGGCGTGCTTCTGGGCGCGGACGAAAATCTGATCGAAAGCGTGCGCACGGCCGCGGCCGCCACCCGGGAGGGCGACGACCTGGACGCGCGTCACGCGGCCTATCAGGAACTTTTGCCCGCCGTGGAATCGCTCTATACGGCGCTTGAGCAGAGTCACGGCGCGGACGAACTTGTGGACGCCCGCCTTGCCTACAACGATTTCAAAGGCGCGGTGAACTTGATTCAGAACGACCAATACCCGGTCATGGCCAGCATCTTCAACGACAAGCTGGAGAACTTCCCCGCCAACCTCCTTGCCGCGCTGTTCGGCGTGGAGCCGCTCAATACGTTCGGGTGGTGACGAAAAATGAAACGCCTGTGCGCGCTTCTGCTGGCGCTTTTCCTGCTCTCTGGCGCGGCGTTCGCCGCGGAAATTCCCGAGCTGACAGAGGATTTTTACGTCTATGACGGCGCAAACGTCATTGATTACGAGACGGAAGGGCACATAGTTTTCTGCAACGATGTGCTCTATGAGGCCTGCGGCGCGCAGATTGTATTTGTCACCGTAGATACGGTTGGAGATATGTCCATTGACGATTACGCGCTGGAACTTCTCAACGACTGGGGCATCGGCGATTCCCAAAAGCAAAATGGCTTTCTTGTGGTTCTGGCAATTGAAGACGAGAACTATAGCTGGATGCCGGGTACTGGTTTGGATATTGAACTCAGCGCCGGCGTCGTGCACCAAATGACGCAGGAATACTTGGAGGCTGATTTTGCCGCCGGCAACTATGATGCGGGCGTGCGAAAGCTGTTTGATGCCTTGTTTGAGCGTATTGCAGAGATTTGCGATGCCAACGTAACCCTCGCGGAGGGCGACGCGCGCTTTGAAGCCTTTTTGGAAACTGAAGCGGGCGCACAAGAATACGAAGAGCGGCATGCGCCGCAAGCGCAGGGAGGTTGTGTCAATTTGCTTGCTTTTGACTGTATAAGTTGCAGCTGCAGCGGTTTTGGCCTGTTGCTGCTTATTGCCCTTCTGTTGCTTGCCGGCATTGGCGGCGGTTTCGGCTACCGGCGCTATCGCCGCTATCATCCGCCGGTGCATCCCCGTCCCCCGCGCCGGTGGGGACCTTTCTGGGGCGGTCCGCGTCCCGGCCAGCACCCCCATCCCCCGCGCCCGCCGCGTCCTCCCCGTCCACGCAGCGGCGGTTTTGGCGGTTTTGGCGGGGGCTTTGGCGGCGCTTCCCGGGGCGGCGGTCGCAGAAGCGGCGGTTTTGGCGGTGGCCGCTCTGGTGGCGGCGGCGGATCGCGCGGCGGCGGAGCCGGACGCGGCCGATAAATGAAATGTTGCTTTTTGGCGCAGGGTGTGGCGGATTTTTGTAAATCCTGTTCACACTCCGCTCCCTGTGTGCTATAATAAAACCAGGAATTTTGCGGAAGGAGAGTCGGTTCCATGCAAAAGCGTGCATTT
>CAJFUU010000278.1 GCA_904420265.1 uncultured Clostridia bacterium | reverse complement strand
CCAGCGCGGAACCGGCCTACGACGAGCCCAGCTACTTCAAAAACCTCGAATTGGCCATGCGCGATACGCTGGTCAACGCCCAGCGCATTGCCGACGATACCGTGGCGGAGGCGCGCAAGAAGGCGCAGGAGTTGATCTCTTCCGCCGAAGAGCAGGCCGCGACCACCGTTTCCAACGCCAAGGTGGAGGCCGAAGGCGTCAAGGCCGAGGCCGACAGCATCCGCAAGACCATCGCCAACTACCGCGCCAGCTTCCGCCGTCTGGTGGAGGGGCAGGTACAGGTGCTCAAAGAGACCGACTCTCTGTTTGACTGACGCCCATAGCGCCGTTTCCCAGGAAAAGGCGGCAGGCAGGCCTGCTGGCTTCAATATCCTGGAAGCGCGCAGGCGTCCATCTCGCGGGGCGGCGCGGCGTGGGAGTTTCCCCCGCCGCGTCGCCCCGTGCCTGTTTGCGCGCATACCTTCCCCACTGCGCGGGAAACCTTTGGCAAAGGAGGTATGCACATGAACGATGCATTGGAAGAGCGCCTGGAACGGCTGACGGGAACGCTGGAAAGGATGCGTCTGGACGAATATGTGGAATACGTATCCAATCGCCGGCGGCTGATCTTCGACAACCTGCTCTATGGCATGGTACGCGGCTTCGGCTTTACGCTGGGGTTTGCGGTGCTGGCCGCGCTGTGCGCGGTGTTGATCAAAAACATGGTGGTGGAGAATATCCCCGTCATTGGCGGATTTCTCGCGGAGGTCATCAATGCGATTCAAGCAAGGATGTAAAATGCTCTGGTTGGCGCTGCTCGCATTCGCGCTCGACCGGGTTACAAAGCTGTGGTCGCTCCGCCTGGAGGGCGCGTCCGAAGCGGTGCCAGGGCTTTTGAACTTTCAGCCCGTGCGCAATTATGGCGCGGCCTTCGGCATGCTTGCCGGGCGGAACGCGCTTTTGATCGCTCTGGTGCTTTTGTTGTGCGCGGCGATTGCGTTCGCGCTTTTCCGCTACCCACGCATGCCCGGCCTGGCGCGCGCAGGGCTGTGGCTGGTGTGCGCGGGCGGCCTTTCCAACCTCTATGACCGCCTGCGCTACGGCTATGTAATCGACTTTCTGGAGTTTGACTTTATCCGCTTCCCGGTGTTCAATGTGGCCGACATATGTGTCGTGGCGGGCTGCGCGCTGGCTTTCATCGCCCTTCTGCGTGCGGATGGAGGGAAAAAGCATGTGTGAAACCCTTTCCTGGCAGGTTGAGCCCGGCCAAGCCGGGGAGCGCCTGGACGCCTACATAACCGCGCGGACGGAACTGACGCGTTCGCGCGTCGCCAATCTCATCGAAGAGGGCCTCTGCACGGTCAACGGCACGGCGGCGGGAAAAGCCGGCGTGCGTCTGCGCACGGGCGACGCTGTGCGCCTGGAAATTCCCGAAGCGCGCGAGGCCTCCCTGGAGGCGCAGGACATCGCCCTGAACGTCGTTTATGAGGACGACGACCTGGCCGTGGTCTATAAACCCTCGGGCATGGTGGTGCATCCGGCGGCGGGCAATCCGGACGGCACGCTGGTCAACGCCCTGCTTTACCGGTTGGACAATCTCTCCGGCATCGGCGGTGAAAAGCGGCCCGGGCTTGTGCATCGCATCGACAAGGACACCTCCGGACTTCTGCTGGTGGCCAAAAATGACCGCGCCCATGTATCTCTGGCACAGCAAATCAAGGAACACAGCGTGGAACGCGCCTATTTGGCCATCTGCATCGGCCACTTCAGGGAAATGGAGGGCCTGGTGGACGCGCCCATCGGCCGCCATCCCACAGACCGAAAAAAAATGGCTGTCCGCGAGGGCGGCCGCCGGGCGGTGACGCATTGGCGCGTGCTGGATACGCTGCGCGGCGCTACCTACATTCAGGCGCGTCTGGAAACCGGGCGCACGCATCAAATTCGCGTACACATGGCTTCCCTCGGCCATCCAGTGCTGGGCGACCCGGTATACGGGCCGAAAAAATCGCCCTTTCCGGTCGCAGGCGGACAGCTTTTGCACGCGGCGGTAATCGGCTTTGACCACCCCGCCACCGGCAAGCGCATGCGCTTCGAGGCCCCGCCGGAGCCGCGGTTTCTGGCCTGGCTGAAGCGCCTCACGCCCGTCTCCTGAATCGCGGACCCGGTCGCGCTGCCTGCCAGGCCGGCCGGTCGGGCTTGCGGCGGGACGCTATGCGCATGGAGGCGGCGTTTGCCCATGATGCGCTGGCGGGGGCGCAAGCTGCGGCCGAGAAAGCCGGAACCGGGCCTTCGCAAGCAGCCGGGCTGCAAGAAGACGGAAATGGTGTAAAAAAATACCTACAGGTATAAAGCCGCAGGCGGAAAATCCAAACGGGCAATTCGAAGGAACCCTTCGACAATTATGTCTTTTTACAGCAAGAAGTATAGAATCCCGCTTGAAAATCGCAGCCCAAGCGTAGCCGTAAGCATTAGGTCAATACCATTAGAGCGCATCAGCATCAAAGCCGGCGGGAAAATCTTCCATGCAGGAATCCATAGCGACGGAAATCTCACCGTTGAAAATTTCTACTCCCTCAACTTGGGCGGCTGCCATTGCCAAAGAAACCATGCAATCGCGGATATGGGCTTCACTGCCGGCCAAACCGTCCGTTAGCGTGACTTCACAGCCGCCGCTCATCAGTACAACGGCAATATTCCTGGAATTCAGGTCTGTGTCGAACATGGGTTAAAACCCGGTGACAGAACCGGGATCAGTAGTATACCCTACGGGACATCTCAATTCTTGCATGTACTCGACGAAGGCAAGGCATACGGCCTCCGCCGTTTCGGCATTGGAACTGCGGCTTTGATTTCGCTGTCGGGTTGCAAGCACCGCGCGCAATTCAGCGTCTGTGTGCGTGAAAATGCCTGCTTCGGCAAGCGCGGCAACGCTGGTCAGGGAGAGAAGGAAACACAGCAACAACGCCTTTTTTCATAATCGCACCTCCTCCAAACAGCAGCGGCGCATTTCAAAAATCAAGAAAAAGGAAACAAACGCTGCGCACAGAATCGCAAATCCGGCGTTGAATTTTCGGAGAATATCTGTTTGTCAAACAATTCCATCCCTCTCGATTGGGAATTGCGCCACCGCGTGTCACGAATCGGTTTCAATTTTTGCTCTGCATATTCTTTGGGAGGGCTGTGCGGGCACCGGGGCTGGCACGGGGCGCGATCAACGCCGTGTTGGAGGGCATACAGCTCGTGGCGCGGGCGCCGGGGACGGCACGGGCGCGATTCCACGTTCCCGTCGTACCGCTTCTTTCGGAAGTCGATGTAAGTCTCTTATGCGGCGCGCATTTTGGGCTACGCTGTTTATGAGGCTTGAAGGGCCTTCTGTTTGTTTTTTGTACTTCAATGATGACGGATTGAGGCTCTCCAGTACCGTGAATATGTATTGCAGAGCCGCAATCCGGCGTGTTGAAGTTCCGGAAAATTCGTTGACAGGGGCCGAAAAATCGCATATAATGAATGTGACCTATCTTTAAGGGAGGTGAACCCGCGTGGACGACTGCGGCGGAAGTCGAAGGAAACCGGGCGCATGGGCCGCGCGCGTTCGCTGACCCATCGCTTGTTTCCCCATCTTTCTGCTGAACGGCGCTGCCCAACAGGGCAGGCGTCTGCTTTGCAATGCGAAAGGAGTGAGGGAAATGCTCGAAACCATGGAAAAGATCATGGAAAACACGGCGGGCGCAATCATGACGCCCGAATTTGTGCGCCTGCGCGCGGATATGCGCGCAGACGAAGCCATCCGTGCCGTGCGCGCCTCGGGGCTGGACAGCGACGCAATTTACACCATCTACGTGGCCGGCGCGGACGGCCGCCTGCTGGGCACGCTGGAAATGCGCACGCTGCTGGCCGCGCCCGACGAGGCAAAGCTGGATAGCCTGATGGACACGGCTTTTTACGCCGTCAAAACAGACGACGACCAGCAAACCGCGGCCATGCTGGTGCGCAAATACGACCTGATCAGCCTGCCTGTGACCGACGAAGCGGGGCGGCTGGTGGGCGCCATCGGCGTCAACAACATCGTGGATGTCATTGAAGACGAAGATACCGAGGACTTCGAGCGCATGGCCGCCCTGGTGCCAAGCGAGGACGATTACGCCGTTTCCAGCGTCTGGACGCTCGCCCTGCACCGCCTGCCCTGGCTGCTCATTCTTATGGCTTCCTCGGTTTTGTGCGCGTGGCTGATCCAAAGCTACGAAGCGCTCCTGCTGGCTTCGGCAATGGGCGGCGTTATGGTCAGCAACATGCCGATGCTGATGGACACGGGCGGCAACGCCGGCTCGCAGTCCTCTACGCTGATCATTCGCGCCATGGCGCTGGGCGACTTGTCCCCGCGGGATACGGGCGTGGCGCTGGGCAAGGAGTTGCTTACCTCATTGATCTGCGGCCTGGGGCTGGGCGCCGTCAATTTTCTGCGCATGGTCTGGATTTCCGGCAACACGAAGCTGGAGGCGGCGGCAATTTCGCTGGCGGTGTGTCTTACGGTAATCGTCGCCAATTCGCTGGGCGCGCTGTTGCCGATGTTGGCGCGGCTTTTGCGCATTGACCCAGCGCTGATGGCCGGCCCGCTTCTGACCACTGTGGTGGACGTCCTTTCTCTGATGATTCTCTTCGGCCTGGTCACGGCGATTGCCTGAAGGCAAAGCGCGCCTCTCCTGCAGCGGAGAAGCGCGCTTTATCATGTTTTATGCGGCGCGCAGCGTTTTTGTGCGCTCCCAGGCACAGTTCCCGCAAGTTCCGCGCGGCGGCGTTTTATATAGCCGGCCAGGGGAAGCGGTTTGAAAAACAGCCTTTACATCCAGCGGCAGGCGTCCATATCCACGCGGCCATCGGGCAGAAAAGACACGCCTTCGCCCTCCAGGATTTGGCGGCGCAGCGCAGGATCCCCGCCGGCGGCGATGGAGCCGTCGCGCATCACCACGCGCTGCCAGGGCAGGCCCGGCGGGCAGAAGCGCATGGCCCGCCCCACCTCCCGCGCCGCGCGCGGCCGGCATAAAAGGCGGGCTATCTGGCCATAGGAAATCACTTTGCCCCGGGGAATCTGGGCCACAAGGTCATACACCTGCCGGTAAAAATCGTTCATGCGTTCTCCTTTCAGGCACGCGAAAGGCCGCCCCGCCATTTGGCAAAGCGGCCACCGGCTCCCGTCGCCCTTGCAAGGCGCCGGTTATTCCTCCTCGTCGTCCTCAGCTTCGTCGTCATCCTCGTAAAGCTCGTTTTGGACGATGTCGATCAGTTTATCCGCCAGCTCCTCGGCCACAGGGACAAACTCTTCCTGGTCATCCCCGACCGCGACGACTTCCATGATGTAGGCGTCCCGCTCATGTTCGCAGTCGCACTCCTCGCAATCGCACGCCTCATCCTCGTCTACCTCTGCCAGCAGAGCATATTCCTTACCTTCGTAGAAGAAATAATCGAGCACCTCCATGGTGATTTCGTTGCCCTCATCATCCTCAAAGACGACGAGATCCAGTT
>CAJFUU010000277.1 GCA_904420265.1 uncultured Clostridia bacterium | reverse complement strand
GGCCCACTTGGTGATGATACAGCTCTCAACGGTGTTTCCCTGCCGGGGCATAATTACCGCAACTGCCATAAGAATCCTCCCAACGCGAATAGCATTACAGATTTATCGAGTTTTTGCCCGATATATTCATTCTAACAGCAACCTATGAAAGAATCAATCAAAGCGCATGAACTTCGCACAACCTTAATATTTCTTAATATTCCGCGGCCCCATCCGTTACGCTTTGCACGTTTTTCACAACAAATGGAAGCCCCTTGCCCTGTCGCTTGCCTTTTTTCCAACACGGCTGTATAATAAAACCGGGACGGTGAAAGCGCATACGTGCAGCGCCGCGCAATGGACATGCGGCTGAGGAACGCGCGCCGCGAGCAGGCATGCGGGGCTTTTGCAAGGCTAAAGCGGACCAGATTCCGCCGCGCCGGTTTTCCAGTGCAAAACCATTGTTTGGCCGCTGCGTTTGCTGCGTCCAAGCTGGCGGACAAGTGATCCGCAAAGCCGCGAGACGGGGTTTTAGAAGTGCGTCTGCGCGCCTTTGGCCGTTTCAGGGGTGGATTTCCACGCTGTCGCCCAGCGCGCACATTGCGAACAGACGGGCCATATCGCCGTTTTGAAGCGCCACGCATCCCGCCGTCCAGTCGCCTTCACAGCCCTCAGGGTGCTCGCCGTGCAACATAATCAGCCCGCCCAGCGGCGTATTCCAATCCGGCCGCCGGCCTTCTCTGTCGGCGCGTTCGATGTCGCGGCAGGTATGCGCGTCAATTTCCCCTCGCTCGCAGGCTGCGCGCGCGTCCTGCGCGTTCGGATAGGAAACCCCCAAGGCGCGAAAGAAGCGCGAGCCGGCGTTTTTGGTGCATATAAAATAGCGCCCCTCGGGCGTGCGTCCGTCGCCCTCGCGCTGTTTGGGGCCATCGTCCGCGCCGAAACCCAGGGCGATGTGGCAGCGCAGAACGCACTGGCCATCGCGAATCGCCTCCAGAACTCTTGCGCGCTTGTATACCTGAATTTTCACGCCATGTTCACCTCGAAAGGATGATTTTCCATGATGCTTGCGCTCTCTGACCGGGAAGCAACCGCCCTGCGCGCGTTTCTGGACGCCAACGCGGACTGCGAAGCCCTTTCCGAACGCGAATACGTTGCCGATTTGTACGACCTGGAAGCGCCGATGTCCATGGATTTGGTGTTTTGCGACGGCGGCGTGCGCATAGACGGCGCCTGCCTGCTTGGCTACGACGAGGGCATGGAAGGCTATTATATCGCCGAACCCGTAACCGAGCCTGAAAGGGTGCGCCGCGCCCTCGCGGAGGCAGGCGCGTTGCCGCCGGAGCAATGAGCGGCTCCAAAACCCGCGTGCGGCGCGTATACGCCGCCACGCGCGATTTGCTGGATACCATCCGTCCCGGTACGGGCGAGGAGTGGGTCGGCCGCTTTCGCCGGCGCTTTATCGCGCCCGCATCGCTGTTTGAATCCGGCGCGCATGTGCTGCAGAATATGGACATGCCGCGCGCCGACGCGCTTTTGTTGAGCCTGATTCCCGGCATCACGCGCTATATGCAGCTGGAGCGTTTCGGCCGCGCGCCGCGTTTGGATACCTTTGCCAAGGCCGGTGAATATCTCAAGGCGCTGTTCCTGGGCCGCACATTCGAGCATTTTTACATGCTTGCCCTCGATCCCTCCGGACGCATGCTCGCCTGCGTGTTTTTGCAGCGGGGCACGACGGACAGCGCCCCGTTTTACACGCGGCACGTGCTCAGCGAAGTGGTGCGCACGGGCGCGCATGCCATCGTCATCAGCCACAATCATCCCAACAATACGCTTTTGCCCTCGCGCAGCGACGTCAACTGCACGCTGAACCTGATTTCGGCGTTGCAGCCGCTGGGCGTGCCGCTTTTGGATCACGTCGTTATCGCCGACCATCAAGCGGTGAGCATGCGGGACAGCGGCCTTGTCCTCGAGCGCACCTGGATGATGCAAAACCCTCGCGAACCACTGCTCCATCACTGGTTTGAGGCGGAATAGAAGGCCCTGCGCCCGCAATGGCCGCATACCGATGCTCCGTCACAGTTTCCGTCTTTGGCCTTGCATTACTTCTTTTCGCCGTTCAGGGGCAGCCCTGGTACCGCCCGCGCAGGCAAAAGCCTTCGCCGGACGCGCGCGGCGCTTGCGTGTATCCGCCCGAATCTGCGATACGCGTCATCGGGGCCGCCGCGGTCACAACTGCGCGAAGGTCTCCCCTATCGGCGTGCGCAGAAGCAAATCTGCGCGGTCATCCCGCCCCGTGGCTGTCCTGTTGACCAACGCCAAGCGGTGGCCGCGATACGCACCATCGGGCCGCCGCGGTCACAACTGCGCGAAAGTTTCCCCTATCGGCGTGCGCAGAAGCAAATCTGCGCGGTCATCCCGCCCCGTGGCTGTCTTGTTGACCAAGGCCAGACGGTGGCCGCGATACGCGTCGATCAGCCCCGCCGCCGGGTAGACCGTCAACGACGTCCCGCCCACAATCAGCAAATCGGCCGTCCTGATGGCCTCCAGCGCGCCGCGCAGAACGTCGCCGTCCAGCGATTCGCCGTAGAGCACCACATCCGGCTTGATGACGCCGCCGCATTCGCAGCGCGGCACGCCCTCGCAGGCCTGCACGTATTCCACGCCCCAGGACCGGCCGCAGCGCTGGCAATGGTTGCGGTAAATGCTGCCGTGCAGTTCAAACACGTTTTTGCTTCCGGCTTTCTGGTGCAGGCCGTCTATGTTCTGGGTAACGATTGCGCGCAATTTGCCTTCCCGCTCCCATTGCGCCAGCTTTTCATGCGCGGCGTTGGGGCGCGCGTTGGTGACGAGCATCTTTTCTCGGTAAAAGCGGTAGAACTCCTCGGGGTATCTGGCAAAGAAGTCGGCGCTGAGAATCGTTTCCGGCGGGTAAGCGTATTTTTGGCGGTAAAGGCCGTCCACGCCACGAAAATCCGGAATGCCGCTTTCCGTAGATACGCCCGCGCCTCCGAAAAAGACAATGGCGCGGCTTTCCTGCACCCAGCTTTTCAATGTTTGCAAATTTCCCATGGGTTTCTTCCTCCGGTAAAGCCTTGAAGAAAGGCATGTTATGTGGTATAATAACGAGGAGACGGGAGGTGTATGCCAAATGGCGGAGCATATTCGCAATTGCGCCGGCGGCGTTGTATTTGCCGGCGAGGAAGTGTTCCTGCTCAAAAACGACAAGGGCGAGTGGATTATGCCCAAGGGCGTTATCCGCGACCGCAACAGCGCGCGCGACGTCGCCCTCTACCGCGTGGAAGCCGAAGCCGGCATCCGTGCGGAAATTGTCGCGCCCGTGGGCCGTACCAGTTACGATTTTTACTCCCAGTCCCGCCGCAAAAGCGTTTCCAACCGCATTCAATGGTACGTCATGCGCGCCGGGGACCGCCGCTATCGCATCGCCTTCGAGCAGGGCTTTTTGGACGGCGACTATTATCCCTACGAGGTAGCCGTTCGTCTGTTGACGCACGAGCAGGACAGGGAAATACTGCGCAAGGCGCGCGAAATTATCGACGCCCAGCAGCAGTAGCCGCCGCCAATGCAAAACCGCCGCGCAGAGGCCGGCGGTTTTTTGTCTTACGGGCGCATTTCTTCCGCGATGGCCTGTATGCGCAGGTGAATCGGCATGGCGAAATGCTGCGGGCAGGCGCTTTCGCAGGCCAGGCACCCCACGCAGCCGGGGCGCTCTTCCTTTGCATAAAAGGCGCGGAAAGCGGCGCGGTCGTCAAACATGGCGGCACGGTCGTATGCCTGGAAAATTTCGGGAATCTTCACGCCCTGTGGACAGGGCTGACAATATCCGCAGCCCGTGCAGCCGATGGGGATGCGCTTTTCATAGGCCTCGCGCACGCGCGCCAGCGTTTCCCGCTCCGCCGCCGTCAGGCATCCGGGACCGGCGGCGTCGAAAATGCGCAGATTTTCGTCCACCTGCCCGGGCGTGGACATGCCCGAAAGAATCGTAGTGATTTCCGGCCGGTCGAGCAAATAGCGGAAAGCCCAATCGGCGCGGCTGCGCCCGGGCGCGCAGGCCTCGTAAAGCGCGTCTACTTCGGCGGGGGCGGTCTTGGTCAACGCGCCGCCGCGCAAAGGCTCCATCACAATTACGCCCATGCCGCGCTGCGCCGCCAAACGCACGCCGTCCATCGTGGCCTGACGGCGTTCGTCGAGAAGGTTCATCTGCACCTGACATACGTCCCAGTCAAAAGCGGCGAGGATTTCGTGAAAAACATCGGCTTCGTCGTGAAACGAAAAACCGACCATGCGGGCCCGCCCCTGTTGGCGAAGGCGGCGCAAAAATGCAAACGCACCCAAGGCGCGCATTTTTTCAAAGCGCTTGCGGTCCAGCGCGTGCAAAAGATAGACATCGACATATTCTACGCCCAATTTTGCAAGTTGTTCTGCAAACACCGCCTCCATATCCTCCGGTTTTTCCACCTTCCAGACGGGCAACTTGGTGGCCAGCAGCACGCGTTCGCGATAGCCGTCCCTGAGCGCCTCGCCAACGACGCGCTCACTCTGCTGGTTGTGATAGGTATAGGCGGTATCCAGATAGTTCACGCCGCCATCCACGGCGCGGCGAATCAGCGCCACCGCGCGCGGAACGTCCACCGCCCCGTCCTTTTCCGGCAGGCGCATGCAACCCATGCCCAGGGCGCTGACTTTCTGGCTTTCGCGGGGAAACAGACGGTATTGCACAGACATCTCTCCCTTCAAAGACCATACGCGGCAAGGTGCTCCTCGCCGCGTATTGCGTGCTATTCGCTTTTTCCTTCGTCTTCTGCGGACGGACGCATGCGGTGCGCCTCGCGGTCGCGCTCGCGCTGTTCGGCGGCGCGCTCCTCGTCGGTAATGTCCATTACCTCCTCGCCGCCGTTTTTGTCATCGTCCTGCGGCGCAATCGGCAACGTAACCAGGAACTCCGTCCCCTCGCCGAGTTTGGAGTGCACTTCAATTTCGCCGTTCATGCCGCGCACGATGTGCTTGACAATCGCCAATCCCAAACCGGTACCGCCCATGGAGCGCGAACGGCCTTTGTCCACGCGGTAAAAGCGTTCAAACAGGCGCGGCAGGTGTTCTTCGGCGATGCCGATGCCCGTATCGGAAATGGTAACGTTGGCCTCATGTTCGTTGCCGAACACATGCACCGTCACAGAACCGCCGGGCTTGTTGTATTTGATGGCGTTTTCAATCAGGTTGATGAGCATTTGCTCCACATGGTCAGGATTGCCGAGAATATAGACGGGCTTTTTGTTGCGATGGGCGTTGATGGTGACCTGCTTCTCCTCGGCGTGAATGCGCAGCATGTCCGCAACCTCGAAGGCCATTTTGTCAAGCTGTATGCGTTCGGTGGCCGTTTCGGTCATGCCGCTTTCTAATTTGCTGATGGACAATATGTCGTTGATCAAGCGCGTGAGGCGCTCGGCCTCAAGCATAATGATTTTCAGGAATTTTTCCGCCATTTGCGGGTTGCTGATCGCGCCGTCCAGCAACGTCTCCACAAAGCCCTTGATGGAAGTCAGGGGCGTTTTCAGTTCGTGGGAAACGTTGGCGACAAAGTCCGTGCGCACTTGCTCCAGGCGGCGCAGCTCCGTGATGTCTTCCACCATGGCCAGCGCGCCGACCACCTTGCCATCCTGGCGCATGGGCGACACATACAGGCGCAAAGGCCGGTGGCCGCGGCCCACGGCCGTGCGGGCGGCGACCTCGTTGGTATAGACGCCTTCCCGGCGCATGGCCTCGGCGAAAACGCCGTCCAGATTGACGTCCTTGGAGGCGTCGGCAATGGCCACGCCCTCGGAATTCGGGGCGATACCCAAGAGTTTGCGGGCCACAGGCGTGGCGAGCAAAATGTGCAACCGCGCGTCCACAACGATGATGCCGCTTTGCATCTGGTTCATAATCACCGAAATGGCATGGTCGCGGCTGCGTTGGCGGAACACACGCTTTTCTATGTGTTCGATGGACGCGTTCAACTGCTCAATTTCTTCGCGCAAATCGCCGCGCTGCAACTGCACGCGGGCGTCATAACGGCCTTCGGCGAAATCGACAAGCACATCGTTGATTTGGCGGATGACGGAACGGCGGCGGGCGTCGTAAAAATAAACCAGCGCAAACACAATGGCGCACGCGCCCACGGCAAGAACGGCATAAATAAACAGACGTTCGCCAAAAACCGTGAACGCCGATACGCCGGGACGCGACATGCGCAGGCACGCGCCGTCGGCAAAGACATACAGTGTGTTGAGCACCCTTCCGTCGCCCGCGTCGTCGCTCTCATAGCGGATGATTTCGCCCTGCGATTGCGAAAGCAGCGCCTGTTCCTGCGCGGTAAGCGTATCCGCCCCCTCCGCGTTGTCATAAAGCGCCGCGCCGTCCGCGCTGAAATAGGTCAGGCCCATGCTCATGTCTTCGGGCAGCGTCGAAAGAACCGCCAGGCGCGCCTCATCGCCGTCGGCATTTTCCATCAAACCGGCGGCAACGCGGCAGCCAAAGGCAAGGCTCTCGGTCAATTCGCCATTGCGGTCAACCGAGAGCGAATAGGCGCTGAAGCCCAAAAGCACGATCATCAGGGCGAGCGTCAGAAGGGCCGCTTTGGAAGCGACCCGAAGACTCACAGACGATTCTCCTGCCTATCGTTAAACTTGTAGCCGACGCCACGAATGGTTTCGATATAGTGCGCATCGTCGCCCAATTTCTGGCGGATATGGCGAATATGCACATCGACGGTGCGCGTCTCGCCATAAAACTCATATCCCCAGATGCGATCAAGCAGGAAGTCGCGCGTGAGCACCTTGCCGCGCGAAAGCACCAGAAGCTTGAGCAATTCAAACTCCTTGAGCGTCAAGGACAGCTTTTCGCCATTGCGGAAAGCCTCGTAATTGCCCACGTCGATGGTCAGGCCGCCGACATGGAGGATGCCTTCCTCTTCGTTTTGCGGCGCGGCGCGGCGCAAAAGCGCCTTCACGCGGGCGATCAGCTCACGCACGGAGAACGGCTTGGTGATATAATCATCCGCCCCCAGCTCCAGGCCGAGAATTTTGTCAACTTCGTCGCCCTTGGCGGTGAGCATAATGATCGGGATGTCCGAAGTGGTGGGCGAGCCCTTCAGGCGGCGGCACACTTCCATGCCGTCAATGCCCGGAAGCATGATATCCAGCAAAACCATCGCGGGACGCTCATGCGCACAGACCACCAGCGCGTCTTCACCCGTCGTGGCAGTCACGACCCTGTATCCACCCGCTTCGAGATTGAACGAGAGCAGTTCAAGGATGTGAGCCTCGTCGTCAACGGCCAAAATAAGTTCGTTTGCCATGCGCGTATCCTCTTTC
>CAJFUU010000276.1 GCA_904420265.1 uncultured Clostridia bacterium | reverse complement strand
GTTATCTCCCTTCCTGGCAGCAAGGCTGGGGCTCTGATATTTTGCGGACGTCTTTCACGTGCGTTACCTGCCCCCACATGGGGCGGTTCTCAGAAGGCTTATAAATTATCTCCCTTCCTGGCAGCAAGGCTGGGGCTCTGATATTTTGCGGACGTCTTTCATGTGCGTTGCTGTCCTCGCTTCGCTTAGGGCGGTTTTTCGCAAATTCCAAAGCCAGAAAAAGCCCTATATATTATCTCCCTTTCTTTGCGACAAGGCTGGGGCTCTGATACTTTGCGGATGTCTTTCATGCGCGTTGCTGTCCCCACATGGGGCGGTTCTCTAGAAAGTTTATTAAGTAATCTCCCTCTCCCGGCGGCAAGCCTGGGACCTCTGATATTTTGTAGACTTTCCATGCGCGCCCGTCTGTCCCCACATAAGGCGGTTTTTCGCAAATTCTAAAGCCGGAAATCCTATGAAGTAATCCCCCTTCCCGGCGGCCACGCTGGGAGATGTTTCTGGCGCTTTGCGGGTTTCTTTAATCCCGCATCCGCCCGGAAAGACATCCAGACCCGCCGCATCCGATTTATGCGAAAAGACTTCGCGGCAACGCCGCTTCCATCCGCCATCGCCTGGATTGCCGCAATTTCCTGTTTCCATCGCAGCGCGCTTTTCGCCCGTCTTTGCCATCGCGCGTCATGCGGCCGATGGCAGTTTTTCCCGCCGTACATCTGCGTTTCATTCACCGGAGAAAATCCCTCACATTTTCGGCTTGTCCCCTCCATCCTCTTCCCGCGTTCCTTCTTTGATTTATTCCCTCGCCGTGGGAAAAGCGGCCTTCTTCGTCCGCGCTTCCATCCACTCTTTACCTTCCATTTTTGCAGGGATTGGCGCGGAACCAATTTTTTCTGCGCTTCGTAGTATGACGGCGAGGTGATTTTATGCGGCAGAAGCCGTTAAAATTTGCAATCAGCAGCGCTATTGCACTTGTATGGGCGGCTCTGTGTACAATGCTGGCTGTGCCCTGGGCGCGCGCCTCTTCTATACAGCTTCCCAGCGGATATGTGCTTTGGGTCATCGTCGGGATTGCGCTGCTCCCGGGCGATTTGATGTGCGCAATGTTCTTCTCAAACCTCTTCAACGCGAAAATGCACGCCATTGCCACACCATGCAGGGAGCCTGTCTCTGTGCTGATTTGCGCAAGAAACGAGCAAAATTGCATTTTTCAGACAATCCGGCAGGTTGTGCAGCAAGACTATGATGGGCGCATAGACCTTCTGTGCGTGGACAACGCCTCGTCCGACGGCACTCGCACAGAAATTCAGCGCGCCATACGGGTACTGTCGTCCAGGCGGCGGTCAATCCGGCTTCTGATATGCAATACGCCCGGGAAGGCATATGCGCTCAATGCCGGGCTGGCAGAAATACAAACGCGTTATTTTATTACCGTGGATGCCGATACGTTGTTGGACAAAAAGGCAATTTGCAAAATCATGCGGCGTATCACCTCCAGCGGCGCGGGTTGCGTTGCCGGAAATCTGCTGGTTAAAGACGCCGCCAGTCTGACGCAAAAGATGCAAATTTACGATTATCTTATAAGCATCGCCGCCGTCAAGCGCTTTCAGGGCAGTTATGCGTCCACGCTTGTCGCGCAGGGAGCCTTCAGCGCCTATGAAACGCAGGCCGTGCGCGATGCAGGCGGCTGGCGGCAATGCGCTCGTGCTGACCTATATGCTCTTGCAACAGGGCCGCAATTCGCTATATGAGCCGCAGGCGATTGGCTACACAATTGTTCCCGGCACGCTTAAAGCGCTGTGCCGTCAGCGCGTCCGCTGGGCGCGAGGCATGTTTGACGGCCTGCGCTCCGTTGCGCCGTGGAAACAGGCTTCGTTTTATGGCGGTTACTTCGAAAGCGTAAATGTATCCATTATTTTTCTGGATCTGGCATATGTTTTCGTTTTTTTGCCGGGCATTGTCTTGTTTTTTCTGGGCTTTGACTGGCTGGTGGGATGGATGACGCTTTTGACGCTGCCCGCGTTTTTCATCGGCTCGGCAAGCGCTTATTGCTTTCAAAAGCGCTTGCCCGGCATCGCAATCCGGCACAGCCTGCCTGGTTTTATTGGCTTTGCGCTGGTTTTTCAGGCCATTCAGTCTGCCTGCTCGCTTCTCGGGTATTTTCAGGCCGTCTTTTCAAAACGGCTGACTTGGAAATAAAAGGAGGTAAACGCAATGAAACGTTTGAATAAGGGATTTGGCGGGATGGTTTTCTACGCCGCTGTTCTTTTGTGTATCCTGACGCTTTTTTGCGCCGGATTTGTTGGCGCAAGCGCGGAAGAGGCCGAAGTAAGGCTGCCGATATTGATGTATCACGACGTGATGGACCAGCCCTGCGCGCCGGATGAATACACGGTTTCAGCTTCACAATTGGAAGCGGATATTCTTGCGCTTCGGGCCGGTGGATGGGAAACCGTTACACTGGCAGAGGTCATACAATTTGTGCATGCGGACGGTTCCCTGCCGGAAAAACCGGTTTTGCTGGTTTTTGACGACGGCTATCAAAGCATTCTCACGCATGTGATCCCCCTGCTGGAAAAATATGACGCGCATGCGGTGGTATCGGTCATCGGCGCGCGGGCCCAGGAGCTCGAGGACGGTTGCGATACTGCCGGCAACTATATGAACTGGATGGATTTGCAAAGCGCAATTCTTTCGGGGCGGATTGAGGCCCAGAGCCATTCGGCGCAGTTGCATGTCTACCGAACCCGGAAAGGCGCGGAAATGCTGCCCGAAGAAAGCGCGGCGGCGTATGCAGAGATGTTTCTTGACGACGTTCGCACCATGAGCGAATGGGCGCGGGCAGCAGAATTGCCGCTGATGCCCTCTTTTGCCTATCCCTACGGATATGTCGAGCCGCTGGCAGATATATTGCTGCAACAGCAGGGCTGTCTTGTAACGATGACCAGCGAGCCGCACATCAATGTGCTTTCCAAAGACCCGCAGTGTCTGTTCCGCTTGGGAAGGTTTAACCGTTCAGGCTTGATCAGCACGCAGGAGGTGCTGCAATGGCTGGAATGCGCCTGAACCCCTTATGCATACAGCGTCGTCACGGCCGCGCATTCGCGCGGTCTCAGCTTGTCAAAAAAGTATTTTGGCAGGCTGGCGGAAGAGGGAGCATCTCCCCCGCCGGGCGCCACATTTCAAATTTTCAATTTGAGATGTGGCAGTTCCGCCTTTGCCGAAACCGCAGATCCACAGGATTCTGCGTCTCCGGCCACCCCACCGATTTCCGCTGAAATCCTGCGGGTTTCCGGACGCGGAAACTGCAGGGAAACGATTTTTGCTCTGGGAAATGCGGTTTCGCGGCGCAAAAATCGTCCCGCCCCCACTATACGCCGTCGGGTACGACGAAAATGCGAAAGGGCTTCCGCCT
>CAJFUU010000275.1 GCA_904420265.1 uncultured Clostridia bacterium | reverse complement strand
CGCCTGTACGGCAAGCTGATAAATAAATACATGCCGTTGTCTCCGCGCATTGGCAGATTGTAGTTGCGCACAGTGTTCCGCGGCAAACATATCGGGAGTTTGGAAGCGTAAACATCGCCCAACGGAGATGCCCGCTTTGGCAAAACCGAGCGCTGCCCTGCCCGTCCGGGCGTTCATCGCAGGAGGAACGTCCGGAATGGGCAGGGCGGTTGTTTTTTTATGTGGGAGGATCAGCGTCGGGCGGGAAAGAGGATGCGGTAATCGTTTACGGGAGGGGGAGGGGTGTCGGCAGGCGGCGCAACAATGATTCTGCAACGGGGCTTCGGGCCGGAAGCGTGGAGGGCGAAGATGGTGATTTCTCCGATGGCGGCAGGGGAGCGAGGATTTCCCAGAAGCAGGGCGGCATGGAGAAGAGCCTGCATGTAATTGCCGGCAGTGATTTCGTGGACGCTCATGATTCGCCATCCTCATCGTCTATTTCCAACAGTTCTTCCGTGGAAATTCCCAAGGCATGGGCGATGCGGCATAGCAGCACCGCGGAAGGATTGCGCTTTTTACCGCTCTCAAGGTCGCGGATATAGCGCTCGGTGGTATTGCCCAGTTCGGCGAGGTGGGCCTGGGTCATGTCGCGGGAGATACGAAGCTCTTGGATTTTGGATGCGTTCAGCTTTACCATGCGTTTCAACTCCCTTCATATAAAATTATGATGAATCCGGGGCGGTCGGTAAAGGCTCTATGGTTCCTGTCTGGAAAAAATTGTCTAATAAGATAGAAATATTTTTACAAATAGCATTTCTTGCCGAATTTGTGCGCACAGGGGAGGCGAAGGCCCATGCTTCGTCTGTCGTTTGGCGGGCATGCAGGCAAATTCCGGAAGAACAGCCACGCACAGCGCTGGGCAATTGCAGTTGGCGCAAATGACGGAACTGGGGTTGTAGCGCGACCTGGGGTGTGGTATAATAGAAGTTGCCTGTGAGCCATAAATATATTTTGCATAGTTTGCCAAGGAAAACGGAAGAAGGATGGATTCAACAGAATCCAATTATAACACGGATAATAGTGCTCATAAGAATTATTTATGTTAAATAATAGTACATATATTGATTATTAAAAGGAATTGTGATAGTGTATTAATACAGTTATGCGCATGGCTACAAAACCTGGAAGGAGAGAAATAGCTATGCCTGAAAAGACAAAAGAAAAGCCCCTGCGCGTGCTGTGCGGGGAGTGGGTGGATACCGGATTCGGGAAGCGACTGTTCGGAAGGACATATCAGGAAGCATCCGCGTATGTGATGCAGACCGAACGCGCAGAAGCGGAGGTATGCATCTTTGATACTTATGCGCCAGAGGACGCGTTCGAACGGGAATGGCCGGAAGGAGCGCGTATTGCGCTGTACAGCAACCACTATCAAGGACAGTTGGAACCCAACGTATGCGACCTGCGCAACCTGGCGGCGCTGCCGAGAGGGACGGAGCTGTATTTGGTTCGGGACCGGCAGTGTGTGAAATGGAAGCGCAAGTAGAATTGATAGGGGCGCGAAGAGCCGCGCCCCTATCAATTTGCCGCCGCAAGGCCGTGGTTTTCAAGGTTTTACACGGATATGAGCGCTTCCATAGCGCCGGAGCGGCTGTTTGCACCCGGAACATCAAAACGGGCGAAACGGGCCTGCCCAATATGGAAGAAACGAAAGGAGCGGCGTCGCCGGCAAGTCCCTGAGGGATTATCTTCCAGGGAAATCGACGCCGCGGAAGCGAAAACAGTGCGGAGGAGGCGCTTTTGCATATGCGGTGCGCCATGCTGCATAATATCGCTGAAAATATGCATAAAAAGGATGCGGAGGACGACGTTAAGGCAATATCCGGCGGGCACAAGCGGGGATGCTCATCATAGAGGCGGCACAAGCGCGTTTATAGGCCAAGGGAAAAGCCGTTTGGCAAAGCCACAGGCCGGTTCGCACACAGAACGGAAAACAGGCGAAGGCGCGTCGGAAACAGAGCATTGGTCTTCATTGGAGAATTTTTATGCAACGCCCGTTTGTAAAGGGGCGCAACCTGTCAAAGAAATATTGCAGGGCGAACGGAGAAATCGAAGACGGTGGCATGCGCGGCGGATTCGCGATATTTTTCCGGGGACGAATTGATCCCACTGGAAGAAAATATCCGCCGTGCACGATTCGCGGCCGGGGGATGCATCGAAAACGCAATCCAATTGCAGTGGCGGCAGAAGGCGAAGAGCCGGGGCGTTTTGCGGTTTCGACGAAGGTGAAGCGGCCGAAAACTGTAATGAAAGGGCCCGGCGGCGCGATGAAAGCGCACGGTTCTCCACAAACGCCGGGAGTCTCTTTTTCCAAACAAAAATGACAGGAACGGCCGTGCGCCGCCGCTCTGTCAATATTCTGGAATTTCGCCGCAGGCAAAACTGCTGGCGGCTCAAATCAAAAATTTACGGGCGTCTGGCTGGGAGAAGCGCAAGCTTTCCATTCATGCGCGCGGCATGCAAAGCGTTTCGGCGTTTTTTCCTTCGACTTGGCGTCGTGGAACTGCGCGCTCTTCGCAGAAACCGGCGGAGAATCCCCTTGAAGCGGCGTTTTTTCTTTTCAAATACAGGTGGTGAAGCCCCGTTTCCCGCCGTCGTTTCGCACAATGGGGCATCGGGTTCAAGCATGGGTTATGCGTGCAAACAACGAAGGCGCGCCGGAAAAAATCGTTCCCGGACACGCGGAACAGTCCTCAAATCTTGAAAACACGGCGGCGCTTTTCTGCGCGGGTAATCCAGGCGGGAACGTTTCCACATTGCCGGAACCAGCGCGTCCCAACCGCGAAAAAGTTCACAGGCGAAGCGCTTCCAAGGCATTCTGCGCGCGGCACCTATATAAAAAGAAAAAGCGGCAAACGGCCGCGGCGCTGGGATGTTTCCCGAACCGCCCGTCCGTTTGCCGCCTTGCGCGAGCCATCAAACGTTGGCATGATGCGTATACGCCGGAACGGCAGACCGTCATTTTCCCCCAAAACTGCTTCGGTTGGAGGCGTCCTCCGCGATGTGCAGGCGCGGCGAACGACCGGAACGGTTAAAGGAAAAATGATGCATATAGCCGTTGATATAGGCAATATCGCCCAGGATTGGCGCGCCATCGGAGAAGGAAATGCGGATAACGTAGATCAAAGGCGAGCCGACGGGGATTTTCAGCGTGGTGGCCTGCGCCAAATCCGCCGTGCGCGCGGAGATAAAGTCGCGCGAGGTGTCGATGCGTATATTGTACTCGTCCTCCAGGAAGCGGTAGAGGGAAATGAAGTTGTGGTCTTTTTTTTCAATATCAGGCACAACTTCCGGCAGGATATAGTTGGACAGAATGCCCACGGGCTGCTCGTCGGCAAGCTGTATGCGCTGCACGCAGACCATTTCCGTGTTTGGAGACAGGCCCATGACGTTGGCGATTTCCGCGGGCGCCGTGCGGCGGGAAATATGAATATCGCGGGCGGAGGGCGTATAGCCCGCCTCGCGCAACTGCTCGGTCAGGGAAGTGACGAAGTTGGTGTTGTACATCGTCGGCGAGGCGACAATGGTGCCCAGCCCCTGACGCACAGACACATAGCCGTCGTTCGCCAACAGGGAAATGGCCTTGCGGATGGTAATGCGGCTGGTATTGTATTTGGCCTCGAGGTCCGATTCGGAGGGCAGGCGTTCGCCCGGCGAATAGACGCCCTCTTCTATGTCGATTCTCAGGCGATTGTAAAGCTGAATATATAGTGGAATTTTGCCAACCATAGTCTACCTCCGTAACGGACAATTTTTCAAATGCAAACCTATACACGATAATAATAGTATGTTTTCAGCGCCACAGACACCACATAATTGTTAAATATTTTTTCTCTTCAACCTCCAAATAGCATACAATTTTCCGGGCGCAAATATATGCATGCGGCGGTATAAAGAAAAAATCGCGCAACGCTTTTGCGCGGCGCGACTTTAAGCGAGGCATTAGTTTTTTAACATTTTTTTGTTGTAGACGTGCTCCATCGGCTCTTGATGGATATAATGAATAATGTCGGCGTAAGCCATGCGCGAATGGCAGGTGGGCACGTCGGTAGAGGCGCCGGCGATGTGCGGCGTGATGAGCACGTTGCGCATTTTCAACAGGGGATGGTTGGCCGGCAGGGGTTCCGACCAGAACACATCCAGCGCCGCGCCGGCAATTTTTCCCGTTTCCAGCGCTTCCACCAGGTCGCGCTGGCGCACAATTTTGCCGCGCGCGGTATTGATGAAGTACGCGGTGGGCTTCATTTGAGCGAATTGCTCCGCGCCGATCATGCCCGTGGTCTGCTCTGTAACGGCGCAGTGGACGGATACGAAGTCGCTGCCGCGCAATACTTCCTCCAGGCTGCACAACTTCACGCCCTCCCTGGCGGCGGCTTCCGCAGGCAGATAGGGATCGTATACCAGGAAGTTCATATCAAAGCTGCTGAGCAGGTGCTTTACGCGCGCGCCGATGGCGCCAAAGCCGATGAAGCCCATCGTGCGGTAGCTGATTTCCGGGCCGCGATAGCGCTTGAAGGGGCTGTCCTCTTCGTCGAGCATCCACACAACGTCGTCGCGGTCGGTGGGGGCGTATACGTCCTCCACGGGTTCGCCCAGATAGCGGCCGTTTTTGATTTCGTGGTTGGCGCAGCCAAGCTGGCGGCAAAGGCTGATCATTTGCGCCACCACCAGTTCCGCCACGGAATTGGCGTTGCGCGCCGGCGTGTTTACCACGGGGATGCCGCGCTCGGCGGCGGCTTCGCAGTCGATGTTTACGGGCTTGCCGCGCGGGCAGACGATCAGGCGCAGGTTGGGGCAGTTTTCAATCACCTTGCGGGTGACGCTTTCGTATTCGATGATGGCGATTTCCGCACCCTGCAAAAGGGCGATCAACTCGTCTTCGGGCATGGTGTTCAGGCCGGTAAGCGCGTAACCGCCCATGGTGACGTCGCAGCACTCGCGAATTTTTTCCATAAAGTCCGGGGTAATCGTGCCAGTGCAGACAGTTTTAATTTTTTCCATCGCATTTCTCTCCGTAATTTGGCAAAATATATTCCCATCGCATGCGCGAGAAGGGGCGATCGTTCAGCGCCGTGTCCAATGCGGGGCGAGGCTGTCGCGCGTTTCGCAAAAGCGCTCGTAAAGCGCGGCATAGGCCTCGTGGCGTTTTGCGTCTGGCGTGTATTCCACATAGGAGTCGATGGTTAGCGCATCGAAACCGGAGGCTTCGCCCAGGCCCACCTTGAGCATCTTGACGATGCCCAGCGTACCCAGTTCGTCGAGCGTCTGGCGCTTGACCGGTATGCCAAGGGCGTCGCAGAACATCTGGCATACGAACGGGCTGGTGGTGGCGCCGCCGGAAAGATAGACCACGTCCACCTTGCCGAGCGCGCGGTAGCAGTCCACAAACATCATGGCAATGCCCTCGTAAGCGGCGCGGAGGATGTCAAAGCGCGTATGGTAGTTGCGCAGCCCGAGGAGCGCGCCGCTGGCGTCGGGATTTTTAAACGGGGCGCGTTCGCCGTAGATATAGGGGTGATAGACGAGGCCGTTGCTGCCCACCGGCACGTTTTCCAGCGCGGCGAACAGTTCCTCAAACGACAGTTCCGGCGCCAGCAGCTTGCGCATGAAGTCCACGCACGAAGAGCCGCCCGCCGTGTTCATAATTTTGATATAGCGCTTGGGCGCCACGTGGTACAAAAGCAGGCCGCGCAGGTCGGCGGGGTCCACCTGGTCGCGCGTCTGGCAGATTTCGTTGATCATGGAGGTGCCGATGACGCTGCAACCTTCGCCGCTGCGGTAAAAATCCGTGCCTGCGGACGCCGCGCAGCAGTCCAGACAGCCGGCAATGACCTTTACGCCCGCGGGAATGCCCGTTTGGGCGCTGGCCGCGTCGCTCACCACGCCGATGACGGCGGTGGGCTCCACAACTTCCGGCATGGTGGCAAGCGCTTCCGGGATGCCCAGCAGGTCGTAAAACTCCGGCACATATTGAAGGGACATCAGGCTCATGCCCGAGGAACAGGTGATGTCCGAATAATCCGAAACGATGCGCCCGGTCAGGCAGTAGTTCAGCCAATCCTTGCAGTGCAGCGCGTGGCGGATACGGGCGTAAGTTTCCGGGTGGTACGCCTTGAGCCATTTCTGAATGCCCGGCATCGACCCGGCAAACACCGTGTTCATGCACTCCCGGCGCTGCAAATCGGCCAGCCCGGGCGTGGCGTCAATGTCCAGCACCTTGCTGCGGGAATCGTTCCACAAAATCGCGCGGCAGGCGGGCCGCCCGTCCGCATCCAGCGGCCACAGGCCGTCGCCCTGGCCGGAGATGCCCAACCCCTTCAGGCGCGCCATCGCCTCGGGGTAGCGCTGCGCCAATTCCTGGGAAGCGTCGCACAGCGCGGCCCAGAGTTCGTCCATGTCGATTTCCGAAGCGCCGTTTTCCGGAATGTAGATGTGCGTGTCGCGGCTGCTTGAGCCAATCTCCTTCATGTCCGCGCCGTAGAGCATCAGCTTCAACTTGGTCGTGCCCGCGTCGATACCCATGTACACCGAATTGAGATCCATGCGTCTGGCTCCTTTCGCTTAGTCATTATAACGACATATTATCATGTTCAATTCAAAGAGTCAAGCCCAAGTGCAAAAACTGGCTATTTTTCACACATTTTGGCCCTTTTTGCACAAAATACTTGCGCTTTTTGAGGTTATACATTATAATGAATTCGCACAAATCGCATATGGAGGTTCACAGACGATGTTCGAAAAGATTGTGCAGGAATGCCTGGAAAACAAGCAGGACGGGATGCTTGCGCGCATTGCGGAAATCGCGCCCGCGCTGCGCATGCTCAAAAACGGCCGCACCGACCACGCCTTTGTGCTCTCCTTTGACGCCGGCGGACGCACGGCGGAAGGAGCGCTATCCGTGAAGGCCGGCGAGGATGTCGTCGCCGCCTATGAGGCCGCCGCGCGCGCGGGAACGGAGCCGGGCGTCGTGCTTACCGAAGACGCGGGCGCCTTTGCGTTGGGCGCGACGATGGAGGCGGCCGTAGATGCGCGGGACGCCTTCCTTGCCGGCCGTCCGGTTCCTGCATGTGCGGGAAAGGCCGGGGATAAACCCCTGTCCGGCAAGGTGATGATCGTCACCGGCGGCGCGCAGGGCTTCGGCGCCGGCATCGCTGATTACTGCGCCGCGCAGGGAGCAACCGTTGCCGTTACCGACATCAACCTTCCCCTGGCGCGGGAAACGGCCCGCCGCCTGTGCGAAAAGCACGGCCCCTGCGCTGCGGCGGCGCTGGAAATGGATGTGACCAGCGAGGAAAGCGTCGAACGCGGCATTCGCCAGGTGGTGGCGTTGATGGGCGGCGTGGATGTGTTCCTTTCCAACGCGGGCGTGTTGCGCTCCGGAGCCACGGCCACGCTCAGCCTGGAAGATTTTATGTACGTCACCAACGTGGATTATGTCGGCTACTTTATCTGCGTCAAGAAAATCATTCCCATCTTTGAACGGCAGCACGCCGTCCAGCCCGATTACTGGATGGATATTATTCAGACCAACTCCAAATCCGGCCTCACCGGCAGCAACAAAAATTGCAGCTATGCGGGCAGCAAGTTCGGCTCCATTGGCCTTACGCAGAGTTTTGCCATGGAACTGGTGGACATCGGCGTCAAGGTCAACGCCGTCTGCCCGGGCAATTACCTCTCCGGGCCGTTGTGGTCCGATCCCGTGGACGGCCTTTTTGTGCAGTATTTGCGCGCCAATAAAATCAAAGGCGCGAAGACCATCGAGGACCTGGTGCGCCACTACAACGGCAAGGTGCCGATGGGCCGCGGTTGCGAGCCGGAGGACGTCGCCAAGGCCGTGGTCTACATCATCGGCCAGAACTATGAAACCGGCCAGGCGGTTCCTGTGACCGGCGGCCAGCTGATGCTGAAGTAAGGGAGCGCGTCATGATCGACATTCAACTGCTTGAGAAACTCAACGCCTCCACCGCGCAGGAGCGCCTGGAGGCGTTGGAAGCGGCGGTGGCGGGCGCGAAATTCCCGAAGGCCAACCCCGCCTATATCAACTGCCACATCCACACCATTTATTCCTTTTCGCCGTATTCGCCCGCCGCGGCGGTGTATGCGGCGCGCGCCGAGGGCCTGTGTACCGCCGGGATTGTAGACCACGACACCACCGCCGGCGCGGAAGAGTTTATCGCCGCGGGGAAGATCGCCGGCATTCCCGTTACGGTGGGCATGGAAGCGCGCGTGTCGATGCGGGATACGCCTCTGAGCGGCGTGCATACCAACAATCCCGACCAGGCGGGCGTTTCCTATATGACGTTTCAGGGCATTCCGCACCGCAATATTGCCCGCATGAACGCCTTTTTCCAGCCTCTGCGCGAGGCGCGCCTCGAGCGCACCCGCGCCATGGCCGGCAACATCAACGCCTTGCTGGCCGGCAAGGGCGTGGCGCTGGATTTCGACCGCGATGTGCTGCCGCTTACGCAGTTTGCAAACGGCGGCGCCATCACCGAACGGCACCTGATGTGCGCGCTGGCGCGCAAGCTGATCGACGCTTGCGGCAGAGGCGAGGCGCTGATTGACGGCGTGCGCGGCCTGGGCGTCGCCCTGTCCGAAAAGCAGCGCGCGCAGCTTCTGCGGGTGGACGACCCCTTCTACGAATACGACCTGCTGGGGATTCTCAAGGGCGCGTTTATCGAAAAAATATATGTGCCCGCCATGCGGGAGTGCCTCACCATCCGCGAGGCCGCCGCCTTTGCCCGGGAGAACGACGCCATTGCCTGCTATGCCTACCTTGGCGACGTTACCGAAAGCGTTACCGGCGATAAAAAGGCCCAGAAATTTGAGGACGAATACCTGGATACGCTTTTTGACGTGCTGGAGGACTGCGATATCCACGCCGTCACCTATATGCCCACGCGCAACACGCCGGAGCAGCTTGCGAGGCTGCGCGCGCTGTGCGAGCGCCATCACATGTTCCAGGTCAGCGGCGAGGACATCAATTCGCCGCGCCAGAGTTTCGTTATCCGCGCGATGGAAAATCCCGAATTTGCCAACCTGATCGACGCCACCTGGCGGTTGATCGAGCACGAAAACGGCGTGCGCCGCATTGAATTGCGGGGCGGCGCGCAAGGAGCTGCGTCTGAAGCGTAAAAGGCGCGCCAATCGGGCAGGCCGGCCGGCGATTGCAGGAAGCCTGCCCGATGTTTATTTTGCCGTTATGATATAACAACATTACAAATGGCGCATTTTGGAACAAATTAAAATTTCACAAATCATTGTGCTATAAATATAATTAAACGACGAAATATATGTGCAAAAACGCTGATTATTTTCAAAAACATCGAAAACGGTTGCTTTTTTCGGATTGATATATTATAATGAGTTCGCAAGAGGGGCAAAACAAAGAAGGGAAGCCCTCCCGCCGCAAAACCCAAGCGGAGGCAAAGAGGACGCCCCCTGGAGAACTTCCGCTTACACGGGGCTTTGGACGCCCGGCATGCCGGCGCACCGGCCGCCGGGAGCAGACCGTCCAGGCGCGCCAGCGCGCGGGGGCGACAGGAATGAAGCCGAAACGCCGGATTCCTGCTTGAATCGGGCAAAAAATGCACAGGGCCCATGCTCCAGGGGCCGTTTCCGCGCCAGAGCGCGGACGTTCATCCGGTGATCTTATCATGGCGCGCCGGCGCGAAAGCCGGGCCGGCAAGCCGTGGTAAAGCATAATATTCAACCAAGGAGGAAACAACAGACATGAAGAAACTGCTTGTAGCCGTATTGGCGCTCGTACTGGCCTTCTCGATGGTCGTTCCCGGCATGGCCGAGGAAGAAACGCCCACCATCGGCCTGTCGATTTACGGGGCCAGCATTTCCTACTTTGTGGCGATGCAGAACGGCGTTGTGGACTACTGCAACGAGCAGGGCTACGAAGTGATCGTGCACGACCAGAAGATGGATGAGACGGAAATGGTTTCCGGCTGCATCAATCTGATCAACCAGGGCGTGGACGCGCTGCTGGTCAGCCCCTTCAAGCCCGAAGCGCTCGGCCCGGTTGCCACCATGGCCGAAGAGCGGGGCATCCCCTTCATCATCCTTGACATCGGCAACGGCGACGGCGCCTATCCCTACGACGCCTTCATCGTTTCGGACAACATCGGCGGCGGACGCCTGGCCGGCGAATACCTGATCGACATGCTCAACGAGCAGGGAACCGACCTGTCCACCGTGCAGACGGCTGTGATCACCATCGACCCGTCCAACGTGGCCAACCACTCCCGCGGCCAGGGCTTTGCCGAGGTCATGGAGGAGAACGGCATTGCCGTAGAGGCCAATGTATATGCCGATGAGGCGACTGCCGACGCCACCTACCCGGTCGCCACCAGCATACTGGTCGCCAACCCGGACATCAGCGCCATCTTCTGCTCCAACGACGAAGAGGCCGTCGGCGCGGCCCAGGCTGCCGCCAGCCTGGGCATGGACGACATCATCGTGATCGGCTTTGACGGTCAGGAAACCGCCATCGACGCTTTGCAGAACGACCTGATCACCGCCTCCGTGCGCCAGTATCCTTCCGAGATGGGCGTGCTCGGCGTCCAGCTGGCCATCCAGCTGATCCAGGGCGAGGAAATCGAATTTGACGACCCGGAGACCAAGACCCTCTACAGCCCGCTGGATATGCTCGACAAGAGCGTTCTTGAGGCGGAAGCCGCTGAAACTGCGGACGCTGCCGAAACCGCGGCACCTGTGGAAGAGTAAGGCCCGAAAAGCAAGTCTGGAGAAAGAGGGTAGGGCTGCCTTATGCAGCCCTATCTTTGAGGTTGTAAAACATGGAGAAAGATTTGATACTTGAGGCGAAGGGCGTTTCCAAGGCGTTTCCCGGCGTGAGGGCGCTGGACGACGTCAACCTCCAGATCCGCAGAGGCGAGATTCATTCCATCATCGGCGAAAACGGCGCGGGCAAGAGCACGCTGATGAAAATTTTCAGCGGCGTCTATCAGCCGGACGCGGGCCAAATCCTCGTGGAAGGCCGCCCTGTGGCATTCAAGGGCGTCCACGACGCGATTAAAAGCGGCATCTCGATCATCTTCCAGGAGTTCAACCTGATGCCCGAACTGACCGTGGCGGAGAATATTTCCATTTCCGACATTCCCAAACGGGGCGCTACGGTAGACAGAAAAGCGATGGAGAAAAAAGCGCGGGAGTTGTTTGATACCATCGGCATACAGCTCAATCCCCGCCTGCTCACCAAGGATCTCAGCGTCGCCCAGTGTCAGATTCTCGAAATTGCCAGGGCGATCGGCAACAATTCCAAAATCATCATCATGGACGAGCCGACGGCCGCCCTGAACAACGAGGACTCCAAGCTGCTGTTTGACATCATCCGCCGCCTCAACCGCCAGGGAACGACGATTATCTATATCTCGCACCGCATGAAGGAAGTGTTCGACATTTCCGACCGCATCACCGTTTTGCGCGACGGGCAGCTGATCACCACCGTCGAAGCCAGGGATACCGACCAGGAAACCATGGTACGCATGATGGTTGG
>CAJFUU010000274.1 GCA_904420265.1 uncultured Clostridia bacterium | reverse complement strand
GTCGGTTTCCACCGCGTAGCCGTGGTTTTGCGAGGTGATGAGCGTGCGCTCGCCCAGCAGGTCGCGCACGGGCTGGTTCGCGCCCCGATGGCCGTATTTCAGTTTGACGGTCGTACCGCCCTGCGCAAGGGCCATGAGCTGGTGCCCCAGGCAGATGCCAAACACCGGCAGCCGCCCCATGATTTCGCGGATCTGGGCGATCTCGTAGGCGTTGTCGGCCGGATCGCCGGGGCCGTTGGAGAGCATCACCCCGTCGTAGCCGCCCAGCAGCACGTCTCCCGCCGCCGTGTCGTGCGGCAGCACGGTAACATGGCAGCCGCGTTTGTTCAGTTCGCGAATGATGTTGTGCTTGGCCCCGTAATCCAACAGCGCCACGCGGAAGCGCTCGTTTTCGCAGGGCGCTTCCAGAGGGGATTTCACGCTCGCCGCAGCCACGGCGCCGCGCACCGCATAGCTGCGCACGCGGGAAAGGTCGGAAGGCGCTTCATCGCAGATCAAGGCGTTCATTACGCCCTCTTCGCGCAATATGCGCGTGATTTCGCGCGTATCCACGCCCATGATGCCCGGCACGCCGCGCTGCTTCAAAAACGCGTCCAGCGTGCCCTGGCAGCGGAAGTTCGAGGGAAATTCGCATACTTCGCGCACCACATAGCCGCGCGCCATGCATTCGCCCTCGTAGTCCTCGGGAATCATGCCGTAGTTGCCGATCAGGGGGAAGGTTTGCAGAATGATCTGCCCGGCATAGCTGGGATCGGTGAGGGTTTCGGGATAGCCGCACATATTTGTCGTAAACACCAGCTCGCCCAACCCCTCGCCGTCCGCGCCGAAGGCGAGGCCCTCAAAGACCTCGCCGGAAGACAGAACCAGATAGCGCTTTTTCACCCGGCCACCACCTCTTTCAAAATGGCGACGGCGGCCTTTAAATCGTCCCAGCCGATATTGAGCGGCGGCAGCAGGCGCACCTTGCTCTTGGCCGTCAGCACCAGCACGCCGCGTTCCAGGCACCCCTGCACGATTTCCGCGGCGCTTTTTTCCGTTTCAATGCCCAGCATCAGCCCAAGGCCGCTCACGTTCTTTACGCCCTTGGCGGCGGAAAGTTCCGCCTTGATGTACGCGCTGCGCTCGCGCACGCCCTGGAGCAGTTCTTCGTCGATGCGGGAGAGGATGCTCACCGCGCCGGCGCAGGCCACGGGGTTGCCGCCGAAGGTGGAGCCGTGGTCGCCGTAGGTAAGCACGTCTTTCACCGCTTCGCCAAACAGCGTCGCGCCGATGGGCAGGCCGCCGCCCAGCCCCTTGGCCGTGGAAACCAGGTCTGGCTTGAGGCCGTAGACCATGTAGGCGTACAATTTGCCGCTGCGGCCGTTGCCGGTTTGCACTTCATCCACGCACAAAAGCATATCTTTTTCGCGGCAAAGCGCCTCAACGCCCCGCAGAAAATCGCCTTCCAGCGCCTGCACGCCGCCTTCGCCCTGCACAATTTCCAGCATTACCGCACAGGCGTTGGTTTCCTCCGCCAGCGCGCGCACGCTTTCCAGGTTGTTGGGCTCGGCGTAGGCAAAACCGGCCGGGAAGGGACCGAAGTGCTGGTGGAACACATCCTGCCCCGTAGCGGCCAGCGTGGCGATGGTGCGGCCGTGAAAGCTGTCTTTGAGGGTAACAATGGAAAAGCGGCCGGTCTGTTCGCCAAACTTGCGCGCCGCCTTGATCATGCACTCGTTGGCCTCCGCGCCGGAATTGGAGAAAAACACTTTTTGCATGCCCGTGCGCTCGCACAGCATTTCCGCCAGACGCGCGCAGGGCTCGGCATAGTAAAGATTGCAGGTATGGGGCAGGGCGTGAATCTGCCTGGTGACCGCCTCGGCCCATTGCGGATCGGAAACGCCGAAGATGTTCACGGCAATGCCGCTGCCCAGGTCGATGTACTTCTTGCCGTTTTCATCCCAGAGATGCGCGCCCTCGCCGCGGGTAAAGGTGACGGGATAGCGCTTGTAGGTATTGGCGACATAGGTTTCGCACATTTTCTGAATATCCATATTATCACTCCTCGAACATCGTTCCCAGGCCCTCGTCGGTCAAAAGTTCAATCAAAACCGCGTGCGGCACGCGGCCGTCGATGATAAACACCTTTTTCACCCCGCAGCGGATGGCCTCGGTGCAGCACTGCGCCTTGGGAATCATGCCCCCGGCGATCACGCCGGTTTCAATCAGGCGCGGCACATCGCTGAGATTGATGTGGCGAATCAGCGTCGCGGGGTCTTCGCGGTCGCGCAGGATGCCGGGTACGTCGGTCATGGTCACAAGGGAAGTCGCGCCCAGTTCGCCGGCAATGCGCGCGGCGGCGGTATCGGCGTTGATGTTGTAGGTATTGCCCTGCATATCGCAACCCACGGTGGACACCACGGGAATGTAACCCTTTTCCAGCACGTCCAACACGGGGCGCACGTCCACATGGACGATTTCGCCTACATAGCCCAGTTCTTCGCGCAGGGGCCGGGCCTGAATCATGCCGCCGTCCATGCCGCACAGGCCCACGGCCCGCCCGCCGATGGACTGCAAAAGGTTTACCAGGCCCTTGTTGATTTTTCCGGAGAGCACCATTTGCACAATATCCGCAGTTTCGCGGTCGGTGACGCGCAGCCCGCCCACAAAGCGGGATTCCTTGCCCACGCGCCCGAGCATTTCCGTAATTTCCGGCCCGCCGCCGTGTACGAGCACCACTTTGACGCCCACCAGGGAAAGCAGCACCACATCGCGCATCACCGCGTGTTTGAGTTCCTCGTTCACCATGGCGTTGCCGCCGTATTTGATGACGACAATCCGCCCGTTGTACTGCTGGATGTAGGGAAGCGCCTGTACGAGAATTTCGGCGCGCTGCGCGTTGCTGGTCATGGTTTTCCTCCTTGCACAAGGCGATGGTTGTCAGAAAGCGGCGGGCAGTTGGAGCGCATTTTTGACGGCCGGGGTTCCCTTTCCCGCCGGCGCGGCATGTTTTTCCCTTGAAATGCAGCGAAAGGGCGAAACGGCTTGGCGGTTTTTTGCTTGCCGCCGCTTTCCAGAATTTCCACGCCGCGCTTTGCCGGGGGCGGCGTTTGAAACCGGCGGCCCTTTGGCCTGTGCCGGAAGCGGTTTGCGGGCCGTCCGCGTTCGCTGCCGGCGCGCCGTCAGGTGCGGTAATCGCCGTTGATTTTCACATAGTCGTAGGTAAGGTCGCAGCCCCAGGCCACGGAGGAATACGCGCCGTCGTTGAGGTTCACTTCGATGACGACCTCTTCCTCCAGCAACACCTTCTTGGCCTCTTCTTCAGAGAAGGGCACGCCCGCGCCGTTCTTACACACGCCGACGCGCCCGGCCGCGGAACGGAAGGCCACATCCACCTTGTTTACGTCCACGTCCGCCCCGGCGTAGCCGATGGCGCACAGAACGCGGCCCCAGTTGGCGTCGGCGCCGAACATGGCCGCCTTGACCAGCGACGAGCAGATCACGGATTTGGATACCGCGTCGGCAACCGCCTGCGTCTTTGCTCCCGCCAGCGCGCACTCTACCAGCTTGGTTGCGCCTTCTCCGTCGCGGGCGATCATGCGGCAAAGGGCGGATGTGACCGCGTTCAGCGCCGCGCAGAAGGCGTCGTAATCCGCGCCCTCTCCGGCGATTTCCGCGTTCCCGGCCATGCCGTTGGCAAGAATGGCGCACATGTCGTTGGTGGAGGTATCGCCATCCACGCTCACGCGGTTAAAGCTCTTTTTTACATCCGCCGAAAGCGCCTTTTGCAGCATTGCCGGGGAAATGGCCGCGTCTGTGGTGACAAACACCAGCATGGTAGCCATGTTGGGATGAATCATGCCCGAGCCCTTGGCGATGCCGCCCAGGCGCGCGGTTTTGCCGTCCAGGGAAAATTCCACGGCCACGGATTTTACGCGCGTGTCCGTGGTCAAAATGGCCTCGGCGGCGGGCAGCGAATCCCGGCCCAGGCCGCTTGCAAGCGCCTCCATTCCCCCGGCGATGGGAGCAATATCCAAAGGCTGGCCGATTACGCCCGTGGAGGCCACGATTACATCCGCGGCGGGTACGCCGGTATATTTTTCCACCAGCGCGCACATATCGCGGGCGATTTCCACGCCGTTTGCGTTGCAGGTGTTGGCGTTGCCGCTGTTGCAGATGACGGCGGAAGCGTAACCGTCGGCGAGGTTTTCCTTCGTCACCAGCAGCGGAGCGCCTTTGACGAGGTTTTGGGTATACACCGCGGCGGCGGCGGCGCGTTTTTCGGAAACGATCAGGGCCAAATCGCGCTTGTCGCGGTTTTTGCGAATGCCGCAGTGCACGCCGCTGGCGGTAAATCCCTGCGCGGCGCAAACGCCGCCTTCGATCATTTTCATCAAAATTCCTCCTCCGAATTGCCCGCGCCTTTCCTGCGGGACGGTTTCTGAACGTTTCCAATCGTGCAAGCATTCCCCGGCGAAACGGCGTCCGGCCCGGGTAAAAGCGCGTCCGCCATAGGGGGCAATCCACCGGACGGAAAGATTCGCGCCGGCAGATGGAAGCGCGATCCCGCAAAGGCCCTCGCCTTCCCGCGCAGGTTTTATATACGCAAGCGGCTTATAAATATTCCATTGGTTTTAAGCGGCGCGGCGTCCGCCGTTTGGGTATCCGCCGCGCATTTTCCCTGTGGCGCGGCCTGGGCGCGGGCGGTTTGGTCCCGCGCTTCTTCCGCATTACAGCGCCAGGCCCGCGGTCATATCCGCGCCCATTTTCAGGTTTAAAAGCTGTACCGCCGCGCCGGACGCACCCTTGCCCAGGTTGTCATAGGCGGCCAGCAGCGTAAAGCGTTCGCCGTTCCCCTCGCAGGCAATATACATGCCGTCTTTGCCGGAAAGCAGCCCCGCCGAGGCAAACCCGCCTTCGGAAATGGTTTCGCGATAGGCGACCACCGGGCCGGCATAGCGCTTTTTATACACAGAGCGCACATCCTCCATGCCTGCGCCGAAGCGAAGCTGCGAGCGGTGCAAGGGTACGCTGACCAGCATGCCGCTGTAGAAATTACCCACCACCGGCAGGAAAACCGGCGGTTGCGCAAGGCGCGCGATTTGGGTCATCTCCGGCAGGTGTTTATGCGCCTGCGCAAGGCCGTAGGGCCGGGGCGGGTCATAGGCCGCGCCCTTTTGCTCGTAATCGGCAATCATTTTTTTGCCGCCGCCGGAATAACCGGTCAGGGAAGTGCAGGAAAGCGGCGCATCCGGGGAAAGCAGCCCTTCCTCCACCAGCGGCGCGACCAGGGCGATAAATCCGCTGGCATGGCAGCCAGGCACGGCCACGCGCCTGGACGAGAGGATGGCCTCGCGCGCCGCCTGGCCCAGTTCCGGCAGGCCGTAGGCCCAGCCTGGAGCGGTGCGGTGGGCGGTGGAGGCGTCCAACACGACGGTTTGCGGGTTTTCAACCATGGCGACGGCCTCGCGCGCCGCCGCATCCGGCAGGCAGAGAATGGCGGCGTCGCAGGCGTTGAGCGCCCATTTTCGCCGCGCCGGGTTTTTGCGCTCCGCTTCGGGGAGCACGATCAAATCCACGTCCGTTCGCGCCGCCAGCCGTTCGTAAATACGCAATCCGGTGGTTCCTTCGCGCCCGTCGATAAACACCTTGAACAAAGCAAGCCCTCCGCATAATTTTATATTGTTGCGTATAATTATAAATAAAACGCGCCAAAAGTCAACTGTTCGCGAAAAAATATACGTAAAATTCGCATATCGGAACCAAGAAATAACGTTGGAAACCGGCATATTCGGGAAGATTTCAAAATGAAGAAGCGCCTGCTGTTTCAAAGCGCGGCGCGGGTACGGAGCCTGCAAACAGGCCGCAGGAAGGGGGATGTGCAATGCGCAGAAAGGCAATCTTTGCCTCGCCTCTCACAGGATAGAGGTGCTGCAAAAAGTGAACCGGCGCGGCCTGCTTGGGCAAGGGTGGAAGCGGAATTGACAAATACACAGGGCCTTTGGGCCCGGTTTTGAGGGGAGAGCGCGGTACGCTGGCGCCCGTTCCACCGGAACAGAAGCACAGCAGAAAACGCAGGGCGGCGCTGCCTGTTCCATGCAGAGCGTCATCATACGGAAAGCGCTCCAAATCGCGATGCAGCGAATCTGAACGGCGCTGGCAAGGGAAGCGGCATCGGCATACCGGATGGCGAGCGCCACGCCTCTTTTTTGAATACAGGTATGCGTTTCCCGCCAGATATCGCGGTTTGCAAGGGTAGCGGTCATGATTTTTTGCACCATTCGATTGTTCCTGAGTGGAACGACGGTTTCGACGCCCTCGCCTTGCGCAAAATGGGAGGCCCCTATTCGCCCTGCTGCAACGGTATGCTTCGCTGCAATTTCCGCTGTAACAGGGAATCGCGTTGGCTTACTATATCCAAGGCCGGACATACATCCTATTGGGTCCTTTCGCGCCTTCCCCATTCTTGATTGTCTCTGGAAACCTTGGCCGCATGGGGGATGAATATTTGGTGGACTGCGGCGGTAAAGCCTACAGAGGCCCTAAGCCGCGTGGGAATGAACCCTGATGCGGCTATGCGTACTTCCTATGTCCGTTTCCCACGGCGGCAAAGGCAGAAGCGCGTATGCATGCTCTTCCTTCCTGTCGCGCGCTTCGGCGGCAAGTCCCACCTGAGCGCATCTATGGGCAATGTTCAAAATCCCTCCGTCGATGAACTGCCGGATCGCGGGCGTTCCCGGCCTACTGTGTCCGCCATATCGCGCCAAGGTTATTCGTTTCCCATCCTGGCGGTCTTCTTGCTCTACGCCCCCTAATTCTTATTAACCGGCGCAACTTTATCGCGAAAGCGCAGCGCAGGCGCGAAGCGACGCTGCTTGCCTGCGGCAAGAGGCGCTTTGTAAAGGCGCGCCCGGATTGGTGTTTTGGCAGGTT
>CAJFUU010000273.1 GCA_904420265.1 uncultured Clostridia bacterium | reverse complement strand
CTTCTCGTAGGCCTCGTTGGGCGTCAGGCCGCTCTTGATGGCGTCCATCATCTTGCCCAGGGAGAGGAACTGGTAGCCGCAAATCTGGTCGTCCTTGTCCAAGGCGATTTTGAGCACATAGCCCTCGGCCATTTCCAGATAGCGCGCGCCCTTCAGTTTGGTGCCGTACATGGTGCCCACCTGGGAGCGCAGGCCCTTGCCCAGATCCTCCAGGCCGGCGCCGATTTGCAAACCGTCGTCCGAAAACGCGGACTGGCTGCGGCCGTATACGATCTGCAAAAACAGCTCGCGCATGGCGGTATTGATCGCGTCGCAGACCAGGTCGGTATTGAGCGCCTCAAGAATGGTCTTGCCCGGCAAAATCTCGCTGGCCATCGCGGCGGAATGGGTCATGCCGGAGCAGCCCAGCGTTTCCACCAGAGCCTCTTCGATGATGCCGTTTTTGATGTTGAGGGACAGCTTGCACGCGCCCTGCTGCGGCGCGCACCAGCCGACGCCATGGGTAAAGCCGGAAATATCGGTGATTTCCTTGGCCTGTACCCACTTGCCCTCCTCGGGAATGGGAGCCGGTCCATGGTTCGGGCCCTTGGCCACGCAGACCATCTGTTCAACCTCATGCGTATACTGCATTGTCCGTCCTCCTCACATTCTGCCGCGCAGGGTCGCGGCGCAGATTGGGTGATTCTACAACATCTATTATAGCACAAAATCCGTCGCTTGCACGCAAACGACGGATTTTTTACATGCGGTTTTCACTTCGCATCCCCGCGCAAGGGGCAAGGGGCGCGCCGCGCGTTTTCAGGCCGTCGCCCCAAAGCGGAGCGCGCCGCGTTTTGTCCGGCCGCATTCAATCCGGCAGCGCGCTGTGAACCTGCAAGCAGGCGAATTTGTTTTATGGAAGCGAAGGCAATTTGCGGGCGCGGCGGAAATTTTTTTACTGTATTGGCGGCGACCGGCAACCAATCGAGGCCGCGCCTTATTGCCAAAGCGGTTGGCAAAGAGCATGAGGACGGTCAACTCCCCAAAGTTGGACGCGTCCGCCCTTTTTCGCAGAACTCATTTTGCGGCTGTGCGTTTTCCCAACGCTTTGACGCGCCGCCGCACCCGGCGGCATTAGGGATAAATGCCCCCGACGCGGATGTAGACTTCCCCCGCCGCCATCGCCCCGTTTCGTCGCTTCTCCCGCTTTGCTCCCGTGCAGGCGGGCATGTGCCTGCGCCGTACATCCGCCGCGAAGACGCTGCAGGCCGCACGCAGTCCTGCACCCACCGACGTGTGGACAAACGGGCCTCTGTGAGAATACGCGAAGGAGCCGTTTCCCGCCGCCATCGCCTGTTTCGGCGCTTCACCCGTTTTGCTCCTGTGCAGGCGGGCATGTGCCTGCGCCATACATCCGCCGCGAAGACGCTACGGGCCGCACGCAGTCCTGCGCCCGGCGGCATGTGGGCAAACGGGCCCCTTTGAGAAAATGCGAAGGAGCCGTTTCCCGCCGCCATCGCCCCGTTTCGTCGCTTCTCCTTCTTCGACCCCGTGCAGGCGGGCATGTACCTGCGCCTTGCGTCCGCAGCGAAGGTGCTGCGAGGCCGCGATGCAGTCCTGCGCCCGGCGGCATGTGGGCAAATGGGCCTCTGTGAAAATACGCGAAGGAGCCGTTCCCCGCCGCCATCGCCCGTTTCGACGCCTCTCCTGTTTCGCTCCCCTGCAGGCGGGCATGTGTCTGCGCCGTACATCCGCCGCGAAGACGCTGCTGGGCTGCGGCACAGCCCCGCGCCCGGCGGCGTGTAGACAAACGGGCCCCTTTGAGAAAATGCAAAGGAGCCGTTTCCCGCCGCCCTCGCCCCGTTTCGACACTTCTCCCGCTTTGCTCCCGTGCAGGCGGGCATGCGCCTACGCTATGCTTCCGCCGCAAAGACGCTGCGGGCGCGGGAGATTATGCCGCCGGCGCGGCCTTCCGGCATGGGCGTTTGGGCCCTCCGTCCGCGCGCGTCATACAACAAAACCCCATGCCGTCGTCTTCAAAGCGGACATGGGATTTTTTCCGATTGTATATTTTCTTGCTTTCTATCTTTTTTGTAACCGGGGAATACAGCCATACGGCGCGCCGCCGGCCGTCCAGCTCCCTACGGGCCTTTTTGCTCAGCTTTTCGCGGGGGATAAATCTGGTCATGCAATCGCATCCTTTCAGAAATTGTTTTTGTTGGGGGGGCGGAAGGGGCAGCCTCCTCGCGCCGTGCAAAGCAGGCGATTAAAGCGCCCGTTTTCAGGGAAAACGGCCGCCTTTCCGAGCCGCTTTCGCAATGCGTCGCGCTTGCGGCCCTTCGCGAAGGACTCTTCCACCGGAAAAACGCGCGCCGGCCGGCCTCTGTGAACAACGCAAAAGCCTGCCGGCGCGCGGAGCGTGTTTCAGCGCACGCGCGTCATCTTGCCGGCGTTCATCTCGTACACCGCGTCGCACAGGGCGTCGATGTCCAGAGGATTATGGCTGGCCAGCAAAATGGTCTTGCCCTTCTCCTTGAGTTCGGACAGCAGACGGCGCGCGTCCTCCACGCCGGCGTTGTCCAGGCCGTTCATCGGCTCGTCGAGGATCAAAAGCGAGGGGTCTTCCATAATCGCCTGGGCGATGCCCAGCCGCTGGCGCATGCCGAGGCTGTACTTGGAAACCCACTTGCGGCTGTCCGGGTCGAGGCCGCAGCGCTGCATGGCGGCGCGAATCTCCTTGTCGCCGGCGCGGCCGGAGATGTCGGCCAGGTACTTGAGGTTTCTGTATCCGCTGGCGTTGGGCAGAAAGCCCGGCACTTCGATGATCGCGCCCATATCCGGCGGAGTTTCCAGTTCCGTGCCGATGCGGCGGCCGTCCACATACACCTCGCCTGCATCCGGGCGCAAGAGGCCCGCCACGCACTTCATCAGCACCGTCTTGCCCGAGCCGTTGCGGCCCACGAAGCCATGCACGCGGCCCCGCTCCAGGGTTACCGTTATCCCGTCGAGCACCTTCTGCCCTGCATAGGCCTTGCTCACCTTTTTCAGTTCAATCATATGCGAAGCTCCTTTTTCATGCTCAGGCGCACCGAAAGGTACGCAAGCAGCGCGCAAAGCGCCGTCAGAACCACAAAGGCGTACCACACCGGCGGCTGGCCCGCGCCGTCGCCGTAGTCCAGCATGGTCACGCGGCTGAGTGTCACGGGGGAGAAATGGTTGTAAAAGCCGCCGTAAAAATCGGTCATCAACGCGTCCGCCGCCAGGGGCAAAACGCCCAGCAAAACGCCGCCGCGCCGGCCGATGAGCACATTGCCCACATACGCGAGCAGCGCCACAAACCCGTAGGCCAGCGCATGCAGGAAAAGCCCGATCAGCGCCGCTCCCCAGGGCGAATAGGCGCGCATCACCCAGGGATCATAGGAAAGCAGGCTGTCGTATGTCTCATACGCGCCGCCTTCTACAAAGGCGTAAATGCCGTCCGACCAGCCGCCCGACCAGTCCACATGCGGCGAAATCCACAAAAGCGAAGCGAGCGCCACCAGCAGCATATAGGCCAGCACCACCACAAAAATCATGCCCACCTGCGCCAACGCCCAACTTCTGCGCCCGCTGCGCACCATGATATACACCTGCGCCTCGTCGGTCATGGGCAGGCGGGACAAAAGGGCGATCACCGCCAGGCCCATCAAAAGCGTCAGCGGCGCATAGTCCAGAAGGTACGTCAAAAGCCCGGGCCAGCTGATGAGGTCGCCGCTGTCGCGCAAATAGTTGCGGATGGGCATGATCTCGCGGTCCACAAACAGCACCGTGAGCACAATAACCAAATACGTCACCGGCGAGGAAAGCAGCTTTTTCAGGTTATAGCGAAGGCATGCAAAGGCTTTGTTACGCATACGTCAGCCTCCTTTGCGCGCGGCGGCGGAACAGAAACGCCGCCAGAAGCGAAAGCGCTCCGAAAATGCCCACTGCCGCCAACAGCCCCGGCCAGAAATTGAGCCCAGTCTCGCTATCCTGCAAAAGAGCCAGGTTCAGCCACATGGGCAAATCCGTCCAGGCGTTGATTTCCAGAAACAGCCGGTAGAGAATCAACGGCATGCACACCGTCCACAACACATTGGGCACATACGCTGAAAACGCCAGCGCCGCCAGCGCCCAGAACGCCCCGGCCAGGAACTGTACGGCCAGCGCGCCGGCAAAGTAGCCGATATAGCCGGCCAGGCCGGTGAAAGCGATGCCCATGGCCCCTTCGCTGCCGAACATTTCGGCAGCCATTTCCACATCGCCCCGGTAGAGAATGTGCAAAAGGACGATAAACGCCAGCCGCCCCAACAGCGGCGCCAGCCCGCCGCCCAGGCAGGCGGCGGCAATCTTCGAGCGCAAATAGCGCCGCCGGCCGGCACGCAAAACGGCGGGCACGGCAAAGCCGCTGTTCCAGTCCGCGGCAAACGCGGCGGCGGCAGGCAACGCCGCCACCAACGGCAGAGCGTCCGGCACCAGACCCATGGAACCGGAAAAGCGCCACACCAGTATGGCGGGATTCTCCGGCTCGGCAAGCATATAGAGTATGTTGTAAAGGTGCAGCAGAAAGTACGCGGCCGCGGCCGCGAACACCCATGGCCCGAAGGCGTGCCTCCG
>CAJFUU010000272.1 GCA_904420265.1 uncultured Clostridia bacterium | reverse complement strand
GCCTGACAAATCATCAAGGAAGAGGAAATTGCTTCTGCTCCCGTTTTGCCAGGGCAGCTCTTGCGTTTGCGGACCTAGTCTGTGCTCTAAAACTTCGCCAAGCGGCGGAGTTTATCGCCCGCGCCTGCGTTTGATGTTCCCGCAGATCTGGCAAATGTATAAATGCATCAAGGAGGCAGAAAGCGCTTCTGCCCCCGTTTTGCCAGGGCAGCTCTTGCGTTTACGGACTTTGTCTGCACTCTGAAGCTTCGCCTCGGGCCGAGTTTATCGCCCGTGCCTGCATTTGATGTTCCCACAGAGCCTGACAAATCATCAAGGGAGAAGAAATTGCTTCTGTCCCCGTTTTGCCAGGGCAGCTCTTGCGTTTGCGGGTTCGTCTGTATTCTGTAGCTTCTCCGTCTGGCGAAGTTTGCCGCTTCACACCTGCGTCAGGCAATCCCACAGCCCCCTGCAAATGCACTGCAAGGAGCAAATTTACTTCTAATTCTTATTCTATCCGGACGGTTTTTGTGTTTATGCGTTTTGTCCGCGCTCTGATTTCCGCGGACTGTCTCTGTCTGCGGAAATCTTCATCGTTATACGCGCTGTGTCAGCGGTTCCGCGCCGCAAGGCGCCTACGCCTATCCCCTGCGCAATTCAGCGCGCATCAGGCGCAAGTTTTCCTGAAGCCGTTCATCGGTCGGGGCCATCTCAATCGCCTTTTCCAGCAGGGGGATGGCCCTGCGGACGCGGCCGGTCTCGTAGAGCGCCAGCGAAGCCAGGTCGTACGGCAAACTGCCCCATGCGGAGGCTTCGCAGATATAGGTCTTGGGGCGTTCCGCAATATCAAGCGCGCGCAGGGCGAAAAAGGCCGTTCCATCCCAATTGCGCTGGCGATAGCACAGGGCCGCCGCCTCTACCCACGGTTCGCGCAGGTGAGGAGCCTCCGCCACGGCGCGCAAAAGCCAGCGCTCCGCCTCGCGCGTGTTGCCCAACGCCTCATGGGAACGGGCGATGAAGCGCATGGAGGCGCAGCGTTCGTCCGGCCAGGTGGCCGTGGGCAACGAGAGATGCCTTGTCAACGTGTCGATGCACTCCTGCCAACGGCCGTGGAACATGTATTCCCGCCCCAGATAATGCGTATTGCGGTCGTCAAACGGTTCTTCCTTTACCGACAGTTCCAGCAATGGCAAATACTGCGCGCGGGACTTGGTCGGATCGGCGCGGTGGTCGAGCTGTATGCCCTCGGCCAGTACCGTCTCGTAGTCCGGCCGTTCGTAGGCCAGCACCTCATGCACCGGATGCACCCAGCGGAAACCGTGCCGCGCATGAATCTTGTCCGACCAGAACACCACGCCTTCCGTGCCGTCCGGGTTGAAGTTCCATGTATAGCGATAGCGCGCCCGCCTGGTGTTTTCCTTCCATGCCGCCTCCAGCGCCTGACGCCAGCCCGGGTGGAACACTTCGTCCAGATCGGTGCAGACGCAAATATCGGCCTCCTCCGGCGCCAGTTCCAGCGAGCGGTTGCGCGCCACGTCAAACCGCCACGGGGAGATGACTTCTTCATAGACCTGCGCGCCCATTTCGCGCAGGATGTCCGGGGTGCCGTCGCTCGAGCCAGTGTCCAGCACCACCACCCAGTCCGCCTCGCGCATGGACTCCATCCAGCGCCTGGCAAATTTGGACTCATTTTTACAAATTGCGTACACGCATATCTTCCATTTTCCCATGCAGCCCACCTCACGGCAACATATGCCGGAAGGGCTTTGGGCGTGCCTGTTCAGGGGCGGAGAATGGGCAGCCAGACTTCGAAGACGGCGTCCTGCGGCTCTGGCAGGAGATAGACCTCGATATCCGGCGCGTCGGCGTATTCATAGCCGGAGGCAGGCAACCATTCCAGCACCGCGCGGCGTTCAATTTCCTGAATCGCCCCGGGCATCGGCCCCTGGCCTGAAAACACCGCCCACTCGCAGGCAGGGACGTCCCACGTTTCAAACCCCTCCCCCGCCTTCTCCGCGCAAACGCCGACCATATAGCGCCAGTTCTCCCCAAACTGCGCGGACACGCCCAACAGCCCCGGCAGCGGGCCGCGCGCCATTTGCAAAAGCCGGGGAACGACGTTTTCCTGCACGGCGCGCTCCCAGAGGGCGGGCGCGCTTTGGAAGTTTTCAGCAATGCTGTCGCCGATGGACGCGCTCAGGCCGGCGACGCGAAAGGCGTCCAGCTTTTCCAACCTGTATGCAAGCGGCGCGCCCCCCGTAACCGACAGCGAAAAACGCATCGGCATATAGGCGCGCAGGCAGCCTTCCCGCGCTTTGGAGGGCGCGACGCCGTGCACGCTTTGAAAGGCGCGGTTGAAGGCCGTGGGCGAATCGTAGCCATAGCGGGCGGCCACGTCGGTGACGCGCGCCCCGTTGCACAAGTCCTCCGCCGCCCGCGTCATGCGCCGCCGGCGGACGTATTCGCCCAGCGGCACACCGGCCATATAGGAGAACATGCGCTGAAAGTGAAAGGATGAGCAGCAGGCGATGCGCGCCAGCTCCGATACATCGATTTTGTCCGTCAGGTGCTCTTCCAGATAATCCATGGCTGCGTTCATGCGGTCGATCCATTCCATGGTCTTTCCCCCTTTTCCTTCAGTATAGCACAGGCTGGACGCTTTTGCCTCGCGGTTTCTGCCCGATATGGCGAGCTATGCGCGCCACCTCGCCGGAGAGTGGAAAGAGCGCGATGAGGTTGGGCACGGCCATGAGGCCGTTGAGCGTGCCGGAGAGCGCCCAGACGGCCTCCATGCGCATGGTCGCGCCGAGAACGACGGCGGCGATGAATGCGGCGCGGTAGAGTGCCGCGGCGCGCCCGCCCGTGAGATAGGCAAAACAGCGTTCGCCGTAGAGCGACCAGCTGAGCATGGTGGAAAGGGCGAAGAGCGCAAGGCAGGCGGAGGTCAGAAGCGCGGCAAATCCGTCTCCAAAGACCGTTCCCATGGCGGCGATGGTCAGTTCCGCGCCCGCCGCCCGGCCATAGGGCACTTTGACGCCGCTTGCGAGGATGGCCAGCGCCGTCAAGGTGCAGATGACGATGGTGTCGGCAAAGACCTCGAAGATGCCGAAAAGGCCCTGCCGGTCGGGGTCGTCCGTCTGTGCGCCCGCGTGGGC
>CAJFUU010000271.1 GCA_904420265.1 uncultured Clostridia bacterium | reverse complement strand
TCCGAATATGATCCTTCGGGTGCTCTCTCAAAATTGATTTCCGTGGGAGCTTAAGCGGGGCGTGCTGGTCATTTAACGAAAAAGCGGCCGGGCCTCCGCGCTGGGCGTGGCCGGGGCAGACGGCCGAAAAGGCCTGTTCAAGCACCGGCCTGGGAGGCGTCGCTTTTGCAATTGAAAGGCGGCGCGCAGCCTGTCAACCCCAAAAAAGAGCATGAGTGGGAGAAGCCCTTTGGCGCTTTGATCGTACCCGGCGGCATGTACGCCGTTTCAGGCTGCCAAAAAGTTGGGAAACACTTTTTTTGAAAAGCGCTGCCTGGCGGAAGGGCTTCTGCCCTTTGCGAAATTGCCGGCCTTTTCGCCATGTGAAGCGCCGTTTTCGGGGTTATATTTCCGATAATGACCTTTTTTTACTGCTTTCCTGCGTCTGCAGACACAGGAGCGCTGCGCGACCCTTCCTTCCCGGAGGTTTTTTGACAAGCTGATCCGGCGGCATGTACCCAGGGGCGTTTTTTGCCTCGGGAAATTCTGCCGGAGCAAAAATACTTTCTTGTAGTTTCCGGCCTGGAAACCGGCAGAAGTAGCCGGAGGCGCAGAATCCTGCGGATTTTGCGGTTTCGGCAAGGGAAAAACGGCCAGGGCTCAAATTGAAATTTTGAGACGCGGCGCCCGGCGGGGAAGATGCCCTGTCCGCCAGTTTGTCAAAAAGTCTTTCTTGATAAGCTGCGCGCGAGGACAATTGCAAAACAGCCCCGGGGCAGCCGGAAGACACAAATGCGTGCTCGGGGGTACGAAGCGCTGCAAAGAGCGGGCGTGCCGGCAATGCGGAGCGCCAACACGGATCTTGCATTCCGCCTGCCCGGCGGCTACGCGCTGACGCGAGGGGCGGAAGGAAAACGCAGGCCGCTGCCGCGGCCTTATCCGGGAAATGCGAAGAGGGGAGGAAGACCTTTTTCGTTTTTGTCCAAAATGCGTGGCGGCGTTACGGAAGATTCCGCCAAAATTTTTCGTCGCCCCTTGACAGGCAGGGCAATGCGTGGTATTCTGTGAAAAACGCGACGACCGGAAACAAGTACGGCATGGCGCGGCCTAAAGAGAACCGCCGGGTGGTGCGAGGCGGCAGGCGGCCAGGCGCGGGATACATTCCGAGAGCGGCGCACCGAAAGGGGATTTTCCCAAGTAGGCTGCGACGGGTTCGCCCGTGAACGCGATAGGGTATGCTTGTACCCGACGAGGGCGCATGCCGTGAGGCGGCGTCGAATTGAGGTGGTACCGCGGGTTTTGGCCCGTCCTCAGTAATTTGATTTGCGGAGGACGGGCTTTTTGCATGCCTCCGCCACAAAGGAGGAGATCGCATGGCGATCAAACTGGCGCTGTTGGTGGTGTTTTTTGCGATTATGCTGGCGGTGGGCATCCGCTGCCGGCGACACGCAACCGACGTAAACGGCTTTGTGTTGGGCGGGCGCTCGGTGGGCGCATGGCTGACGGCCTTTGCCTACGGCACGTCCTACTTTTCCGCGGTGATCTTCGTCGGCTACGCGGGCCAGTTCGGCTGGCGCTTTGGCGTGGCCTCCACATGGATTGGCCTGGGCAACGCCTTTTTGGGCTCTCTGCTTGCCTGGGTGGTGTTGGGGCGGCGCACAAGGCTGATGAGCCAGCATCTGGACAGCGCCACCATGCCGGAATTTTTCGGCAAGCGCTTTGGCTCCAAGGGACTGAAGATCGGCGCTTCGGTAATCGTCTTCATTTTTCTGATTCCCTACACGGCTTCGCTCTACAACGGCCTTTCCCGCCTGTTTGGCATGGCCTTCAATATTGACTACACGGTGTGCATCATCCTCATGGCCGCGCTCACCTGCGTATATGTGGTTGCCGGAGGGTACATGGCCACGGCCATCAACGATTTCATTCAGGGCATTATCATGCTGGGCGGCATCGTGGTGGTGGTGCTGGCGGTGCTCAATGAAAACGGCGGCTTTATGGCGGCGATGGATGCGCTGGCGCGCGTGGAGGATGCCTCGGTAACCACCACGCCGGGCGCGTTTACTTCCTTTTTCGGCCCCAAGCCGCTGGAACTGCTCGGCGTGGTTATCCTCACTTCGCTGGGCACCTGGGGACTGCCGCAGATGGTGCAGAAGTTTTACGCCATCCGCTCGGAAAAGGCCATTCACAAGGGTGCGGTCATCTCCACGCTGTTTGCCGTGGTGGTGGCGGGCGGATGCTATTTCCTGGGCGGCTTCGGACGCCTCTATGGAAACCGAGTGGACGTGGCTGCCGACGGTTACGACGTTATTATTCCGGCGATGCTGGAAAACCTTTCCCCGCTACTCATCGGCATTGTCGTCATTCTCGTGCTTTCGGCGTCCATGTCTACGCTCTCCAGCCTGGTGATGGCCTCCAGCTCCACGCTGACGCTGGACCTTCTCAAGGACAACGTCATTAAGGACATGGATGAAAAAAAGCAGGTGCGCACCATGCGCGGCCTGATTGTGGTGTTCATCGCCATTTCCGTGGTCATCGCCATCGTGCAGCATACCAGCAACATCACTTTCATCGCCCAGCTCATGGGCGTATCCTGGGGCGCGCTGGCGGGCGCGTTTCTGGCGCCGTTCCTCTACGGGCTTTACTGGAAGCGCACCACGCGCGCGGCGGTATGGACAAGCTTTTTCTTCGGCGCGGGCGTGATGACGCTGAACCTGCTCTGCCCGTCCGTTTTTCCCGCGCTTTTGCAGTCGCCCATCAACTGCGGGGCCTTCGCCATGGTGGCCGGCCTTGTGCTGGTGCCGCTGGTAAGCCTCGTTACCCCGAGGCCGGAGCGGGAATTGACCGATGGCGCCTTCGCCTGCTACGAGGCCAAGGTGACCGTGCCGGCAAAGCGCTCGCTGGGGGATTGACAGTTACCCCCCCGCGTGATATGATGAATGCGCCATACATATGCGCACAAGGAAGAGGGGAAGACGCATGAACAGGCAAAAGCGCATTGAGTTTCTGGCGGCGACGCTGGCGGTATTTGTGAGCGCGTTCGTCATCTATGCCTGTGTCGGCTATGTCGGTCAGGAAGAGACTTTGCAGACAGTGGAAAGCATGAACCTCACCATCACGCCTCTCTCGCCCGCGGCCTCGGGCCTGTTTGCCGGACTCAGTTTCAGCGCTGTCGCCGGCGCGGTCATCCTCTTTACGCGCTATATCGCCGCAAAATCCCTGCGCTTCAAGGTCCTGGCCGCCGCCCTGTGGCCGCTCACGGTCCTTTGCATCGGCCTGATGATGTTTTTCTGTCTGCCTTATCAGGTCTACAACCTCGTCAAAATCATCTGAAAAGCGTGAAAAAACGCCGCCCTCCGAAACAACACGGAGGACGGCGCAGTTTATGTTCAGATTTCCCTTTCAACAACGGTTCCGCTTTGCAGCGAGGCGGGCACGTCGATGGCGCGCTGATTTTTGGAACCGCGGAAGCGCAGCGAGAGCGTGCGCTCGGCCAACAGGAAAGGCCCGTCGATGAGCACGTCCACTTCCTCCAGCAGCGCGCGCATGGCCGGATCGGCCAGCACTTCTTCGTAAAGATAGCCCGTATAGGCCCACACGTTCAGGCCGCTTTCATGCGCGGCGCGGGCCAGCGCGGCGCAGGGCTCCGGCTGGCAGAAGGGATCGCCGCCGGTGAGCGTGATGCCGTCCAGCAAGGGGTTTTTGCGAAATTGGGCGATGATGTCGTCGGTGTCGGCATCCTGTCCGCCGGCAAAGTCGTGCGTCTGCGGGTTGTGGCAACCGGGGCAGTCATGCGGGCACCCCTGCGTGAAAACGGCGAAGCGAAACCCCGGCCCATCCACGATGGAATCGTTGACCAGGCCCGCAATGCGAATGTTCATGGTTCTACCTCCCGTGCGGCGCTTTTCCCGGCCAGCGCGCCGGTGGAAAAGGCGATTTGCAGGTTGAACCCGCCCGTGGTGGCGTCCACGTCCAGCACCTCGCCCGCAAAGTATAGCCCTGGCAGGCGCTTGGATTCCAGCGTCGAGGGGTTGATATCGCGGACGCTTACGCCGCCGCGGGTGATGATGGCCTCGGAAAAGCCCCGCAGCGCTTTGGGCGTCAGGGGCAGGGCTTTGAAAAGCTGCAGCAATGCGCGCCGCTGCGCATGCGTCAGGGCGTTGGCGGGCAGGGCGGGGGAGAGGCCGGCCAATTGCAGAATGGTCAGCGCCAGGTTGTGCGGGGCCAGGCCGTCCATGACGGTGACGAGCTGCTTGCGGGAGAGATCGCGCAGGTCGCGCACCAACCGCGCGTCCAGCGCCTTTTCATCCAGCGCGGGCTTTAAGTCAATGGAAAGCCGCACCAAGGATAAATCTTCCGGCAGCAAGCTGGAAAGCGTCAACACCAGAGGCCCGGAAACGCCAAAGTGCGTAAAGAGCATCTCGCCCTGTTCGGCAAAAATGCGCTTCTCTTTTTTTCCTCCGGCCAGATAGGCGCTCAGGCGCACATTGCGCAGGGAAAGCCCTGAAAGCGCGCCCGGCCATGTTTCCACGGTTTCGATGGGCGTCAGCGCGGGCAGGGGCGAAACAAGGGCGTGTCCGGTTTCTTCCGCCAAGCGGTAGCCGTCGCCGGTAGAGCCTGTGGAAGGATAACTCACCCCGCCGGTGGCAAGGATGACCGCCTCCGCCCCAAGGCGTTCGCCGCCAACCAGTTCCACGCCGCATGCGCGTCCCGCTTCGCAAAGCAACCGCGCCACGCGCGCGTTCAGGCGCACGCGCACGCCCAAGCGTTCGATTTCGCGCGCCAGCGTGCGCGTGACGTCGCTGGCCTTGTCCGAGGCGGGAAACACGCGTTCGCCGCGCTCGGTCTTGAGCGGCAGGCCCAAATCCTCCATCAACGCCATGGTGCCCTGATTGTCAAGCGTGGCCAGAGAAGCGTATAAAAAGCGCGGATTGCGCAATATGTGGCGCATAAAGGCCTCCGCATCGCAGGCGTTGGTAAGGTTACAGCGGCCTTTTCCGGTGATGTAAATTTTCTTGCCCAGTTTTTCGTTGCGCTCCAAAAGCGTTACCCGGGCTCCGCCGCGCGCGGCAAACAGCGCGGCCATCAAACCGGCCGCGCCTCCGCCAACAATCAGCACTGATTTTTGCATGTCAATCCCCGCTCTTGGCCAGATACACGTCGTAGGTGCTCCAGATTTTTTCCAGTTCCTCGAAGTGCTCGGTAACCTCCTGACGCCGCCGCTGCCCCAGGGCCACGATCAACGCATTGATGAGCGAGAGAGGCGCGGCAAACGAATCCACGAACGAGGCCATATCGCTCTTGGCCATCAGGCACACGTCCGCCGTGGAGTGCAGGGGCGAAAGCGGGCCGTCGGTAATGGCGATGAGCGACGCGCCGCGCGAGCGGGCAAAGTCCATCGCCTCAATGGTGCGCGCCGTATAGCGGGGGAAGGAGAGGCCGATGAGCAAGTCGCCCTCGCCGATGCGCGAAAGTTGCTCAAACACGTCGCTGATGCCGGAAGTGACCACCCGCACATTGCTGAAGATAAACTTGAGATAGTGCGCAAAGAACGTCGCGATTGGCGCGGAAGCACGCAGGCCCAGCACATAGATGGTGCGCGCCTGGATGATGCGGTCAATCGCCTTTTCAAAGGCGTTCAGATCCAGCTCGTCCAATGTAGAACGTATGTTCTGTATATCCGCCTTGAGCACCTTGTTCAACACCTGGGCGTGGTCCATATCCGAGGTCATTTCAAAGCGCTGCGAGGCGGTAAGGCGGTGGCGGATGAGTTCCTGCAAAGCCTTTTGAAGCTGCGGATAGCCGGAATACCCCAACGCCGCCGCGAAGCGGACGACGGTGGATTCGGAAACCCCCACGTATTCGCCGAGTTTGGAGGCGGTCATAAACACGACCTTATCATAGTGAGAAACAATACATTCCGCGATGCGGCGATGGCTTTTGGAAAGCTTTTTGCCGCTGTGATTCAGGCGCTGGATCAATTCCTGCGCGTTTTCCAAGGCGATCCCCCCTCCTGCTGCGCGCCCTTTCGGCGCGCTTTATCAAAAGTATACCCCTCATTGGGGGAATTTGCAAGTTAAATTACAAAAGAAAGCATAAATTTCGCTCAGGAAGCTGTTTTTTTGCCGAAAATGTATTATTCGAGCCGCTTGATTCATTTTCTGGCGCATCTGTCGTTCGCCATGCGCGCAAAAAATATCGAGGATGCGCGCGGCGGAAATTTTCCGGTATCCGATGTCTGAAGAAAGAGTTTGGAGGGAAGATGGAAGCAGAATATTGGGAAAGCATCCGGGCGCGAAGGCCAACAAGGGATTCCCATTTTTTAGTGCGGCGGAACGCCAGAGCGTCAAAAAGGGCGCAATGCCTCCCCCAAACAGCGCAAACGCAGGGCATGCGCGTCGCTGCGGCTTGCAATGACCTGCGCGTTCCGAAGCGGCGAGGCAATGGCGTCAAACGAACAGTGCGGAAATTCCCTGGACGCCTTGCGGTTTGCCCTGCGGCCATTTTGGTTTCGCAAAATGCAAACGTCATTATAATCCGGCCTCCATTTGTTTTCTTGTCACGGCGCAGGGATGTTTTCCGGCAGGGCCGGAGCGCTCCATGCGCATTGCGACACATTTCGCAGGCCTGCGGGGCCTTCCCGGCCTGTCAAAAACCTCAGGAGAGCGCAAGAGAGGGAGTCCTTTCGCACGTTCATCATTTCCGGCGGCGGGTTGAAAACCCTTCAGGTTTTCAAGCCGGCGAAATCGCCTCGTGTACGTCGGGGACAGGGCGATTTTTGCGTCGGGAAACGCCGTTCTCCAGAGCAAAAACTGGAGAGAGCGGCAGATTCTGTGGTTTTGCCAAGGGCAAAACGGTCACAGGTCAAATTGAAAATGCGAGATGCGGGGCCCAGCGGGGGAGATACTCCCCGTCCACCAACTTGTCAAAAATACTTTTTTGACGAGATGCACAGGACCGCAGCCCTTCTTTCAGAGGCGCATGGCTTTTTAAGATACCATTTTGCCAATGCGCTTCGGAGCGCAGCCAGGCGCGCGCTTGGTTGACAGGCCGCGCGGCGGCATGGTATAATGGAAATCCAATCCGTGTTCAAGGGATGGATGTGCATGTCTTTTGCGGAGCTAATGCTCATCGCCGTCGGCCTTTCGATGGACGCGTTTGCAGTCGCGGTCTGCCGGGGACTGGAAATGCGCAAAATCAACTATCGGCAAGCGCTGTTAATCGCTCTGTTTTTTGGCGGTTTCCAAGCGTTAATGCCCCTGCTGGGCTACCTGCTGGGCGCTGGTTTTGCCCATCATATCAGCAATTTTGACCATTGGATTGCCTTTGTGTTGCTGGCTTTTATTGGCGGCAAGATGATTTGGGAAGCCGTACACGACGCAGATGAGGGACAAGGCGAGGCGCTGAATTTGAAAATGCTGGCGATGATGGCCGTGGCCACCAGTATCGACGCCCTGGCCGTGGGCATTACATTCGCTTTCCCTTCCTTTCAAATGAACGTGTTTTTCGCGGTCGCGGTCATCGGCGTCACGACGTTCGTCCTTTCCTTCGCGGGCGTGTGCGCGGGCAACCGCTTTGGCGCGCGCTATAAGAAGAAGGCCGAAATTGTCGGCGGCGTGGTGCTCATACTCGTCGGAACCAAAATATTGCTGGAACACTTGGGCGTCCTGGCGTTTTAATTACGCCCATATGCCGCGTGGAAAAGGCGGCATATGGGTGTTTTTATAAAGGGGTCGGAAGCGGGCGTCGCAGACTTTGCGATGGAACGCGATCGGGCAAAAACGGCTGCTGTCAGGCCCCGTATACGCAAAGGATGCCTTTTGCAAAGCATTCACGGACCGTCAAAATTTCAAGAAAGCGCGAGAGTGCGAAAGCCCTTTCGCACTTCATCGTTCCCGGCGGCAGGTTGAAAACCCTTCAGGTTTTCAAGCCGGCGAAAGTCGGCCGATTTTGGCAATTTGGAAAACCGAAAAAATCGCCTCGTGTACACCGGGGCGATTTTGCGTCGGGAAATCTTATTTCCCAGAGCAAACATTGGAGGGGGTCAGGTCAACAGGATTCTGCGTTTTCACCAAAAGGCGAAACCGCCACGGCGCAAATGAAAAATTTTCGATGCGGCATCCGGCGGGGGAGATACCCCTCCGCCCGCCCGCCTGTCAAAAATGTTTTTTGACAAGCAAAGGATGCCTTTTGCAAGGCATCTCTGGAAGCAGACGGCGTCTGCATATTTTGCGAGGCCATCAGATGGCGGGCATTTTGCGGCGCGGAATTGATTTGCAGGCGCCTGGAAGCAAGCCGCGCGCGGGCAGCCGGCAATCCGTTTGCGCCAACGCATTCCCCTGGCAACTTTTGCAGATGCCTGCAAAGCCCGTCGGAATGGAAGCGAACCGTGCTTATACGGTGACAATTTGCAGCCCCCGCTGACGGATGAGATTGAGCATTTCGGCGTTTTCCGCAGTTTCATTGGTAACCAGCAGGTCAAATTCGCTCAATGCGGCGATTTGTACCAGAGCGGTTTTGCCGATTTTTGAGCCGTCGGCGGCCAGGATTTTCGTTTTGGCGCATTCAAGCATTTTCTTGGTTATGGATGTGGAAGTATGCGTGTTGGTTGTGGCGCCGGAAGCATAGTCTACGCCGTCCATACCAAGAATCAAGGTTTGCACTCTGTATTTCGAAAGTTGTTCGACGGCGTCTTCATCGTAGGTAATTTGATGTTCCGCGTCGTAGCGGCCGCCAAGGAAAAGCGTAACCAGGTTTTTGCAGTGCCCAATGGTGTTGAGAATGGGCAATGAGTTGGTAATTACAAGCAAATCGCTTTTTTTGCGCAATGCTTCGGCGATGTAGCAGGTGGTTGTCCCCGAATTCAGCATCACCGTTTCGCCGTTGTTGATCAACCTGGCGACGGCTTGGGCAATCTGGCATTTTGCGGCCTTGTTCAGATTTGCTCTGTCCGCAAAAAGCTGGCCCTGATAGGGAGCGTTGATCTTGACCGCGCCGCCATGCACGCGTTCCAATTGCCCATCGAGATCCATGATATCCAAATCCTTGCGGATTGTAACGGCAGATACGCCCAATTTTCGGCTCAAGTCCTCTACTTTGACAATTTCCTTGGATTCAAGTTCTTCCAGAATCAACGCACGACGTTTTGCAAATAACTTCACGCTTTCCTTTCGCATGTGAACCCTTCTTTTCTCTTCCGGTCAATGCCGGCAATCAATCAATTTTATTATAAACGAAAGAAAAGAAAAAATCAATCACAAAAGCGCAAATATATAAAATTCTAAATTGAAAGAATGTGAATTTACTTGTAGCTTCGGGCGCGTCTGTGATTTGCCAGGAAAGAGAATTTGCGGAGATTGTCCTGGGCGCAGGCAATCTCCGCGGGCAGTTCAAGGGTTGCCAATAAAATCCGAAGAATTACTCCACATGCTGAAAGTGGTAATAGTCCAGCAGGAATTCCCGGAAGTTTTTGCGCGTCGCCTCTACAATTTTGCGACCGGTTTCGGCATCGGCCAGCGTCGGATCGCCCAATGCGCCATTTTTCGTATTTTCAATTCCCCAGGACGACCAGGTCACCTTCTGGCCGCCCATTACGCTGTCGCCAGCCACAAATTTGCTATGGTATTTGATGTGGTCCACGTTCGTAAATTTTTCACGCCTGACAAGATTGGGATAGGCGAACAGAACCATGGAAGTTTCCCACTCGCCGGCGTGGCTTACGCCGCCTCGCTCGGATTTCCGGAAGGCGTTAAAATCGTCCGCAGTTACTTTGAACGGCGAAGCTACCGTGTAATAGCAATTAAATGTATCGGCAATCATTTTTATGACGCAATGCAGCATCGGTCCGTGCTGTCCGTGGCAATCCAGCATCATCAACTTGCGAAAGCCCATCCGCGCCAAAGAGGCGCAAATGTCATACACCATGTCGATAAAGACGGGAACGCGCAGTTGGATGCCGCCGGGCCAGCGGGTTACCCGAGACGGCGTGTAGCCGGACCAAATTGTGGGCATGACCAAAACAGGGAAATCCTCATGCACCGCATCGGCGATTTCAGCGGCGAGATGTGTGGCGATGCGCATATCCGTGTCTACCGGAAGATACAAACTATGTTCCTCCAATTCGCCCACAGGCAGGATAATCAAGGCGTCCCGTTCAACATAAGATTTAAGTTCTTCCCAGGTTTTCTCTCCAAAGTTGTAAGACATGGTTTCCATCCTTTCGGTTTATTCTTTTTGGAATATTGAAAAAATCAAAGGCTTACGAAAAAAGTTTGCTGCGAAGATCTTCATACTCCAGATAATATTCGTTGTACCGGGCCACAGCGCGGATATCGGGCGTATAGCGCCGCACATTGCGTGGCGTCAGGTTCGGCGCAAGGCCCACGCCCTGCATCGCCAGCATGGCTGCGCCGACAAGCGCTGTCTCCATATGGCTGTAAGCGGAAACGCTTTTGTTCGTGACATCGGCAATGATCTGGCAAAAGACAGGATTCTTC
>CAJFUU010000270.1 GCA_904420265.1 uncultured Clostridia bacterium | reverse complement strand
CGTTTTGTCAGACGCAATTCCAGCCTTCGCTCGCGCAGCATGTCGCCCATGCGCACATAGTCCATGAGGATCACCCCGTCCCCATTTTAGGACATATTTTCCTATTTGTCAATCACAAAAAAGGGCAAAATGTCCTTGAGGTGATTTGGTGACAAACCTACGGAAAATCAGAAAAAAGCGCCGCTTGTCCCAAATCAAGCTGCAAATTGAAACGGGCATCGACCAGAGTCTGATCTCAAAATACGAGCGCGGCGAGCGCCAGCCGACAGCGCAAATTCTTATGCTCCTTGCCGACTATTTCCATGTCAGCACAGACTATCTGCTCGACCGCACGGATGTGGAGGCGCCCTATCCGCCCAAGGGGCAAACGCGATAAACAGCGGCTGGCCTGTAAAAAATGGATGAAGACTCAAGTGGGAGGATTCGCCTTCATGGCCGGGGTTGGAAGGAATCCATTTTCTCTTCCAAGGAGGAAATACCAGCTTGCATGTTTCTTTGCAAAATGCCGCGGGTTCATTTGCGCATGCCTTCGCGCGCAAGTTATAGAAGGCAAATGGCTTCACGCGGTAACCGCTTTGGCAGGGCACGATTTCCCGCTGTGGAAACGCAGGCGCTCGTTGAGTCCGGCGGCGGCCGCGCTTCCGAACAGCCTTCTATGTCAGCGCCGGTTATTCGCCTGGCTACGCCGGCAGGGAAACGCTATTGCCGCGAAAGAAGAATATCGCCCGTTGCGCCCGTCCGCATGGATACGAAAACGCAACATGGTCAGAAGCAAAAAGCGCGCGCAGCATTCTGGCGAAAGAAATATGGACGCAACCTTTGAAGTTCCTTCCGTCAGTGTTGAAGTTTACACGTCTTCAGTGCGCCATGCTCCTGCATTGCATCGCGGTGGCCAGGTGCAAGATCGGCATGAACAGAGCAAGCAAAGGGTCAAAGGAATTCAGGGCAGCAGGCGCGCAAATTTTGTCGAATTCGTCTGTGAATGCTTTGCAGATACGGCCTGAGGGAGCGCGCAGACGCCCCGTTTGCAGAAAGGTCTTTTCCTGATGAAATTTTGCCACAAGTATTGCTTTTGTCGAAATTTCATGCTATAATGCCTCTGCTCAGCGCCTTTGACGCACGGGCAATACGCGGGAAGAGGTGTTTTTTCATGCAGGGTTCGACATTTCTCAAGGTCATGGGCATTTTGATGATTATCTTTGGCGCGATTGCGCTTGTTATGGGCATTATCGCGCTCGCGGGCGTCGGCGTAATTTTGGCCTATGCCGGCGTGGAGGGTACTTTGTTCGCCGGCCTGTTTACATTTGCATCCGTCCTGGTGCTGCTCGGCGCGGCGATGGAACTGATCGCCGGCATTCTTGGCGTGAAAAACTGGAACCGCCCCGAGCGTGCGGGCGTATGCGTGGGATGGGGCGTGGCCATTCTTGTCCTTTGCATTCTCTCGAATCTCTCCACGATCATTTCCTCGGCGAATATCCCCGGCGCCGCCGTGAATTACTTTAGCGTCCTGCTGGGCCTGGTTATGCCGGTTTTGTATCTGGTCGCCGCAGTGCAATGCAAAAACATGGCGCGCTGAAAACGCGTAAACTTCAACGCGGACGGAACTGTAAAAGTTCCGTCCGCGTTTTTTGCAGAGCCCCCGCTTAGAGCGGGAGGTTCAGGAAAACTTGGCTATGCCCGGAATCATCAAGCCCTTTTCCAACAAACGGGAGACGCGCCGGGGAAAACTTTACGCAAAAAGATACTTTGAGCAACATCCGTGGAAAAACTGACGTATTTCCGGCAATTCAGAGTGCATGGGCGCTGCCGGTATCATGTCCTTGGGGCTTCGCCAAACCACCGGCTAAGCCAGCGGTCATAATTCGCTTGGATGCCGCTCTCTCTTTTTGCTTCTGACTATGTGCGCTTTCACATCCATGCGGCCGGTGCGCAACGGGCGGCGTTTTTCTTCGCGGCAACATGCGCTGGGCGAAGAACCGGCGCCATGTGGGCAGGCCGATCGGGCGATGTTTGCGCGTTTGGACGCGCATTGCTCCCATTCATGCGTTACCATGGGTGGTACGGCGCTACTGCGGTCTCTTCGCATTGCCGGTTGCAGAAATCCGCCAGCCCTTCAGCCTGCCCCGCGCAGCCGCGCGCTAAAACGCGACCTTTTCTTCGATATACTTCACCAGTTCGTCGATGGCCACCACGTCCTGCTTCATGGTGTCGCGGTCGCGCACGGTGACTTTGCCGGTTTCCAGGGTGTCGAAATCGACGGTTACGCACAGGGGCGTGCCGGCTTCGTCCTGACGGCGGTAGCGCTTGCCGATGGAGCCGGTCTCGTCGTATTCGACCATGAAGTGCTTGGACAAAAGCGCGTAGACCTCG
>CAJFUU010000269.1 GCA_904420265.1 uncultured Clostridia bacterium | reverse complement strand
GGGCTGCTGATGCACGCCGAACACCTCGAGGCCGTGCACGGCGTCGGGCCGCACACCATTTCCGTGCCGCGCATCAAACGCGCCGACGACATTGACCCTTCGGCCTTCGACAACGGCATCAGCGACGAAATTTTCCTGAAACTCTGCGCCCTGATTCGCGTGGCCGTGCCCTATACGGGCATGATTATCTCCACCCGCGAGAGTCAGAGCGTGCGCGAGCGCGCTATGGAACTGGGCATTTCCCAGATCAGCGGCGGTTCTCGCACCTCCGTGGGCGGCTATACCGAGGAAGAGCGCCCCACCGATACCGAGCAGTTCGACGTGTCCGACCAGCGCACGCTGGACGAAGTGGTGCGCTGGCTGATGGAGAACGGCCACATTCCCTCCTTCTGCACCGCCTGCTACCGCGAGGGCCGCACCGGCGACCGCTTTATGAGCCTGTGCAAGAGCGGGCAGATACAGAACTGTTGCCATCCCAACGCCATCATTACCCTCAAGGAATTTTTGGAGGACTACGCCAGCGAGGAAACCCGCCGCGTGGGCGAAAAAATGATTGCGCAGGAACTTGAGAACATTCCCAAGGAAAAGGTGCGGCAAATCACCCGCGATTACCTCGCCAAAATTGAGCAGGGCGCGCGCGATTTCCGCTTCTGACGCCTGCGGAGACGGCGGGGGAGGCGTTCCGGTTTCGCATCCGGCAAAGCCGTGAAAAACGCGTTGGGTTTCGCTCCGGGCCGCCAGGGTTTTGACGGCCCGGGCGAACGGAAAAGCGGGATTTCCCGCCGCCGTCTCCCCATTGCCTGCGCTTTCCTGCGAAAACGCCCAGACTGGCGAAAAGCGGCGCAAGCGCTTTTTCGGGAAGCGCCGCCCGGCGAAAGGTTTTGATTCCTTACAAAATTGACGGCCTTTTCGCCATGGGAAGCGCCGTTTTCGGGGCTGCATCCCCGAGGGAGGCGGACTTTCCGCGGCTAAAAGCATAGAAGTTCTGCTTGGCCTTCTTTCTCGGAGGTTTTTGACAGTCTGCGCCGCTTTCCTGCGAAAACGCCGGCTGCAAATTGTCGGCTTGTCAAAAAAGTATTGTTGACAAGCGGGCGGACGGTGGAAGTATCCCTATCGTTGGGTACAGCGGATCAGATTTCAATTTGAGCCGCGACAGTTTTGCCTTTGGTGAAACCGCAGGATTCCGCGCCTCTGGCCACCCTTGCCAGTTTCCTCTAAAATTCTGCGGATTTCCGGGCGCGAAAACTGCATGGAACCGACTTTTGCTCTGGGAAATGGGACTTCCCGACGCAAAAACCGCCCCGCCCTGCACGCCGTCGGGGACGATGAAAATGCGAAGGGACTCTCTCTTTTTCGCGCTCTCTTGAGGGGCTTTGACAGCCTGCAATCGCACAAGGCGGATGTTTCTGCCGCAGAGCCCGCAAACCGTCGTTGCGCCACAGGGATTGACGATTCTGCGAACCGGAGAACCGCTCCCGTTGCCGGAAATTTGCCTGCCTTTTGACAGACTGTCGTGCAATTCGCTGGATTTTGTGCCGTTTCCCCTGCGGTTTTGCAATGCCTTGGATTGTAGACGCCAGTTGGGTTTGGAGGCGCTTTCCCTTCTAAGGAAAATTGGTCACAAGGAAAGGCCCGCGCTTCCGACACCCGTGAGGCGGATGAGCCTCTTTTCAATCGCCAGGGCCGGATGGCCAATCCGCTAGCGCCGTCTCTTGGGGGTTGAACTTGCACGAGCGCTCCCAGGCGCTTTTCATGGCGCTTGTGCGCCGGCAGGGGTCGCCGGTTGACGCAGCACCCAACGCCCTCCGCCCTGCCGGCCGTATGGATTCCCCAAATTCCCGCGGTTCGCGCCGCCTGGACGCGCCCTGAAAACGCGCGATTTACAGGCCACCCGCAATATTTTGCGCTTCCTGGACGAGCTGGCGTCTCCGAAGGCGCTTTCCTGGACAAGTCGCGAAATTTGCGGGGTCTCGCCGCGCATGCTTTCCCTGCAAAAGGAGGAACGAATATGGCAGATCTCAACAACACGCCCTCGGCCAACCGCGTGCACATCGCCTTTTTTGGACGGCGCAACGCGGGAAAATCCAGCCTGGTCAACGCCATTACCGCGCAGGCGCTGTCCATCGTCTCGCCGGTGGCGGGCACCACTACCGATCCGGTGCGCAAGTCCATGGAACTTTTGCCCCTTGGCCCGGTGGTGATTATCGACACCCCCGGCGTGGACGACGCCGGCGAGGTCGGATCGCTGCGCGTTGCGCGCGCCCTGCGGGAGTTAAACCGCGCCGACGCCGCCGTGCTGGTGGTGGACGCCGTTGCCGGCCTGACCTCAGAGGATCTGGAGTTGCTCAAGCGCTTTGAGAAAAAGGGGATTCCCCACATTACCGTGTACAACAAATGCGATTTGCGCGATGTACCCTGCGGCGAGGGCGAAATCGCCGTCAGCGCCAGGACGGGGGAAAATATCGAGGCCCTCAAAGAGCGCCTTGCCCGCCTGGTGCAAAGCGGGGGAGAGGGCAAGCGGCTGCTGGGCGACCTGCTTTCCCCCGGCGACGCGGTGGCGCTGGTTACGCCCATTGATTCCTCCGCGCCCAAGGGGCGCATGATCCTGCCGCAGGTGCAGGCCATACGGGATATATTGGACGCGCACGCCGCCTGCGCCGTTGTCCAGCCGCAGGAGCTGCCCGGCATGCTTGCGAAAATGGGCAGGCCGCGCCTGGTAATCACCGATTCGCAGGCGTTTGCAACCGTCAAGCAAATGGTGCCCGAGGATGTGCCCCTCACTTCCTTTTCCATACTCTTCGCCCGCTTCAAGGGCGTGTTGGAAACGGCCGTGCGCGGCGCGGAGGCGTTGCGGAACCTGCGCGACGGCGACCGCGTGCTCATCTGCGAGGGCTGCACCCATCACCGCCAGTGCGAGGACATTGGCACGGTGAAGTTGCCGGGCTGGATCCGCCGCTTTACCGACGTGGAACCGCAATTCGCCTTTACATCCGGCGGCGAATTTCCGGACGACCTTATGCCCTACGCCCTGGTTGTGCACTGCGGCGGCTGTATGTTGAACGAGCGCGAGATGCGTTACCGCCGCGGTCTTGCCGCCGACAGCGGCGTGCCCTATACCAATTACGGCACCGTCATCGCCTACATGAACGGCATCCTGCAGCGCAGTCTGGAACCGTTTCCGGAGTACGCAAAAGCAGGGAAGGGCTAACGCCCGCGAGCGCGCCCTCACAAACGAGATACCGGCGCAGGTTTCAAACCCGGCGCTTTGCGGATGCGCGATAAAGGGGCAATGGAAGCGTAAAAAATCGCCGTTCCTGCCCCAGCATCCGGAAATATTGATCGGCCTGCGCCTGGAGGACAACGCTTTTCGCCAGCAGGTATTCAAGGGATATTTCCGGTTTGTCCTTCCCGCTTCCTGCTCGCGCCGCATGGATTGCCGCGCTGAGGAGGACAACCTTACAAAAACCTCGGAAAGCGTATTCGATATGCTCCCTGTATTCTTCCGCACAAGTTATGGAATTTCCCTTTTCCTTCACAAAGGGCGCGTTTATAGGAACAGGGACGGCAGCGTTCTTTGCCGCCGTCCCTTGATTGCCCACCGGCAAAGGCGGGCAGCGGCGCAAAATTGCGCCGTTCATCCTGACCGTTGGCTGGCTCGGCCGGCTTTGCTGTCCTTCCGACAAATGGGGGGTGTCCGTCAAGATGTTTTCCGTAATGACGCCTCCATCAATATAAACTATTCGAAATATTCTTTAAGAGTAATTCGAATAGGTTCTCTTATATCGGTATGATTTATTCCATATTGTTTTTCCTCAAAATAATAGGCTTTATTGGATATACCAAGAAAATTCTGATTAAGCCATTCTTCCTTATCTGCGCCATATTCGATAAGCAAATCAAGAACCTCAAACAATCTCTTTTGGGTTATTTCTTGTATATCCGGATAAGCGTCCCTGCGACACAAAATTTGCTCTGCCATATGGACCGCCATGCCGATTGGAAGCATTTCCGACGATGCTTTCCGATTGGGATTGGCGCCATTCTCAAGCAACATTTTAATCAAACGCACATACTTTTCGGAATGAACATACTGTTTATAACACAATGCAGCAAATGCGCCTGTGATGGCATCCTGCAAAACCGGCATACAAACGGTATAAGGAGGAACAACTTCAGGATTCTCCATAAAATCAGGGTCAGCCCCATTTTCAAGCAAAAACGCAATGATTTCAAACTCCCCACACTTAATCGCTACTTGCAGAGGCGACTGCCCAATATCCTTTTTGGGCGCTTTTCCAGTGTAAACCTCATTTATGGCTGCAACATTTTTTGATATTATTGCCCGAACAGCTTCAAGATCGCCATGCCTTATATCCCTGAATAATTTATTCATTTCAATCTCCGTCAATCCTGATTTGTCGCGCTGCCTCATATTTCATTTTTCATTATAGCATGTTCAAGGCTCAAATTCTACCAGTTTCCCTTTTTAACAATAAGAAATGGCAAGGTAATTGTCTGTTCTTCCATTTGGGTTGCTCTGCGGCGCATAAGCCTTATGCGCGCGGGCGAAGGCGGAATTGCAATCCGGCCATGGATGCAAAAAATGTGTTTTCCCGCCTGCATTTTGGCGAGGCGCGCTTTTCTTTGGCCGGCCGTAAAACCACTTCGATGCGCCGCTTTGAAAGCGCCCATGCCATAGCGCCGCCAGCCGCGACGGCTACATGGCCAATTGGTTGATGCGCCGGAGGATCGGACGGATCATATGGCTCCGAAACATTGCTTTTTTGCTCGCGCGGTACTGGGCTTTATTGCGTGTTTTCTACCGTCAATCGCTCCAAATTGAAGGCCCTGCTGGCCGGATTGCCGGAAAGGGTTTCCGCAATGCTGCCGGTAAGACGGCGCGAAAAGACGCCTGCACGGAACTGCTCCGTATGCAGGCGCCTTTGATTGCAGGATTGCGTCAGTTTGCGGGGGAACTTTTTTCGCCATCCTGCGAAGGCGTATTTGCGGACGCCAAGCGTTCGCCCATTGTCCCGATTGCCGCGCGCAAAAACGCGGGCGGAACATTCCGCGCTCCCGCGAAAATGCGCTCGTGGGGCCGAAGCCTTGGCTCTGGATTTCTGTCCGTTTTCCGGCGCGTTTCTGAAACTTCCCGTTGCCCGTTGCGGGGAAACTGTCCGCACACGGGCAAGGGCCGTTTTGCAGATATGCGCTTTATCAGCTGTCCTTTTCCGTATACGAGCCGCCGGAACCGGAGCCGGAACTGGAACCCGAGCCGGAACCGGAGCCGCCGGTGGAGGGATCGCTGCTTTCAAACCACTCTGAACCCTGGCTGCCGCCGTTTCCGGTGCTTCCGCTGCCGCCGCTTCCGGCGCCTTCACTTCCGCCGCTGCCGCTGGTTCCGTTTTCGCCGGTCGGGGTATCGCCCGTCGATTCGCCGGTTTCGCCGCCTTCGTTGAAGGCGTCGGTACCGGCCGGCTCCACATAATTGCTTTCGCCCTCATAGGCGTTGGCGGTGGTTCCGTTGGCATAGGCGTAAATCACCGTATTGTCGGTCGGGCTGTATACCACCACGGCGTCGCCGCCGCCGGAGAGCACGGCGTAGGTTTCCGGCTCGCACATGGTTGTCTCCAGGCCGCCGAGGGTATTGTAGAAGCTGAGATTGCCGGAGGTATAGACCGCCACGCCGCCATCCATGGGGAAGAAGCCCCAATCGTAGCCGTTGACCAGGCGGGTGAGTTGCTCATGTTCCAGGTCGTAGCGGTAAAGCTTGCCTTCCAACCATTCGCGCGTCTCGTCGCCCATGACGTAATTATCGGAAAGGTTGTGGAAGTAGAGCGCGCCGTCGTAGTAGCGCAAATCTTCAATGCCGGTTTTGATGACCAGCGTTTCTTCGCCGCCGGTGAGGTTCATGCGGTACAGGCAGCCCGCGCTTGCCGAGAGCGTTTCGCCTTCGGTAAGGAGCGAGGCGGCTTCGTAGGTCATCATGTCGCTTTCGGAAATGTAATAAAGCGTGTCGCCCACGATGGCATAGTCCAGCATCGCCGTGCCCGAAAGCATTACGCACTGGCCGGTAGAGGGGTAAATGATATGGAGCTGATTGTTAATCAGCGCATAGAGGTTGCCCTGGCAGTACGAAAGCGTGCTCACCGCGCTGCCAGCGGGGAAGGTGTATACTTCCGAACGCGTGCTGTCGGTGTTGCGGCGCATCAACGTCGCCGTGCCGCCCTGGACGCGCAGGAAATAGAGAAGATCGTCTGTGGCGACCAGATCGGAAATGGAATTTGCGGTTTCAACATTCACGGCCGTGCCGCCCGCGCGCGGTATGCGCACCAGCGTTTTGTCCGAACCGTCGTTTGTGACGACGTACAAATCCGTCGCCGTGCGCGCGGAAAGGTCGCCGCGCACGGAACTTTCTCCGCCGCCCGTAATGCCCAGCGCGTCGGTCACGCTCACGGCCCAAGCCGGCGTGCACGCGCACAGCGCCAGAACCGTTGCCAGCACCAAAACCATCCACTTGCGCATGTTTTGTCCTCCTAAGTAAACGCGAGCGCGGCGCCCGCTTTCCCCGGCCGCGTTTGCGCGCCGGATATACGTATGTGTCCACCCAACATTATACCATATATATCCCCGCAAATTGCGACGGCGGTGTAACGATGCCATGTTGACATTTTGAAGCGCGCATGGGATAATGGAAATAGTGAAAGAAAACGCGGGAGGCGCGCATGCGGTACGCCGATTTGCACATTCATTCCACCTGCTCCGATGGCACGCTTGCGCCGGAGGCGATCGTTCGCATCGCCGTGGAGGCCGGCGTGGGCGCGATTTCCGTCACCGACCACGACGCCGTGGAGGGCACGCTGCGCGCCGAGCCCCTGGCTCGCGCGGCCGGGCTTTTGTATGTGCACGGCGTGGAAATAGACACCCTTTGGGAGGGCCGGGACGTGCATGTGCTCGCCTATGGCGCGGATTTTGAAAACGCGCGGCTTATGGGAATCATACGCGAAGCGCGCGCTTGCATGGACGCAATGAGCGACCGCCTGCTTGCGCGCATGCGGGCGGATTTTCCCGCCCTGGACGCGGCCGAATACGCGGATTTCCAGCGAGACGTTTCCCTGGGCGGCTGGAAGCTGCTGCACTACCTCATGGAGAAGGGCGTCACGCGCGCCATGACGGAGGGCATGCGCTTTTACGCGCAGTACGGCGTCACCTATGCGCAGGCCGGCTTTCGCCCCGTGAGCGAAGTGACCGCGGCCATCCGCGCCGCCGGGGGCAAGGCGGTTCTCGCCCACCCGGGCGTGACGCTGGCCAGGGCGGAGAACTTTCCCCGCGCCCTTTGCCGCCTGGCAGACGAAGGGGTGGACGGCGTGGAGTGCTACTATCCGGAGCACAGCCGCGAAGTTGAACAGATATGCCTGAGCCTGTGCGCGCGCAGGGGGCTGCTTGTCACCGCCGGCAGCGATTGCCACGGCGCCTTTCAAAAAACGCATATTGGCCAGACAAAGACGCCCATGGACAAGGTATCGCTTGAATTGTTGGCCCGGGCGTGATACAATAGAAAACGGAACCGCGATGAAAAGGAGTGTAGATCATGGCCAAGACCCGGGACGAGCTGCTTGCGCTGCTCAACTGCGACAGCGCGCTTGTGAACCTGCAGAAACTGCTTGAAACCGAAACGCTCCCACCCACGGGCGAGGACGTGAACAACCACATTCATACCACCTATTCCTTCTCGCCCTATTCGCCCACGGCGGCGGTGTATTTTGCGCGCCTGGCCGGGCTTTGCACCTGTGGGCTGATGGATCACGATTCCATCGCCGGCGCGGAAGAGTTCCTCGAAGCGGCGAAAATTGCCGGCATGGCCGCCACCATCGGCATGGAATGCCGCGCCAGCTTTAAAAATACGCCCTTCGCCGGCCGACGCATCAACAATCCTGACCAGGACGGCGTGGCCTATATGACCATGCACGGCGTGCCCCACAACCGCGCCCATGAACTCAACGAGCGCTTCGCCCCCTACCGGGAAAAGCGCAACGTGCGCAACCGCAAGATGGTGGAGGCCGTTAACGGCCTGATGGGCAAATACGGCGTGGCGATTGATTTTGACCGGGATGTGCTGCCCCTTTCCAACTACGCCGTGGGCGGCACCGTTACCGAACGCCATTTGGCCAGCGCCCTCTCTTACAGGCTGCTGGAAGTGGTTGGCAGGGGCGAAAAGCTGGTTTCGTTTATCAAAGATGAATTGAAGCTGCCGCTTTCCGCAAAGGTGGAGGGTTATCTGCGGGACGAAAGCAACCCTTACGCCATGTACGATTTGCTCGGTTGGGTGAAGAGCGATCTGATTTCCCGTTTTTACATTGACGCCACCGACGAGTGCCCCGACGTGCGCGAGGCGCTGGATCTCTGCGACGACATTGGCGCCATTTCCGCCTATGCGTATCTGGGCGACGTGGGCCAGTCCGTCACCGGAGACAAGCGCGCCCAGAAGTTTGAGGACGATTACCTGGACGAGTTGATCCCCTATATCAAGGAACTGGGCTTCAAGGCCGTTACGTATATGCCTTCGCGCAATACGCGGCCGCAGCTGGACCGCCTGCGCGCGCTGTGCGAAAAATACGAATTGTTCCAGATCAGCGGCGAAGACATCAATTCCCCGCGCCAGTCGTTTGTGTGCGAGGCCCAGCGCGACCCCGCTTTCCGCAACCTCTTTGATTCCACCTGGGCGCTGATCGCCCATGAATGGCGTTCCACCACCAATCCCCGCGACGGCTTTTTCAGCGCCGAAAGCGTCAAGAAGTGGCCGGGGCTGGACGAACGCGTGCTGGCGTTTTCCCAGTTTGGCCGCCATCTGTAAAGCCGGGCGGTCTGCATGCATAAACACAACAGGAGGGATTGTTATGCAAATCCATATCTATGAAACTCCGGAACTGGCCGCAAAGGCGGCGGCGGCGCTGATTGCCGCGGCGATTCTCGACAAGCCCAACATGGTGCTGGGCTTGCCCACTGGTTCCTCTCCGGTGAACACCTATAAGGAACTGGCGAAGATGAACCGCGAAGGCGTGGTGGATTTCTCCCGCGTGACCACCTACAACCTGGACGAGTATGTCGGCCTGGAAGGCACGCATGAGCAGAGCTACCGCTATTTCATGAACGCCAACCTCTTTGACCACGTCAATATCGACAAAGCCAACACGCACGTGCCCTGCGGCGTGGGCGACGACCCGGAAAAGAACGCCCGCGATTACGAGGCCGCCATTGAAAAGGCCGGCGGCATTGATTTGCAGTTCATGGGCATCGGCCGCAACGGCCACATCGGCTTTAACGAGCCGGCGGACGCTTTCCCGGACGCCACCTCCATCATCGACCTGACCGACAGCACCATCGAGGCCAACAAGCGCTTTTTCGCCTCCAAGGACGAGGTGCCGCGCCGCGCCATTTCCATGGGCGTGGGCACGATTATGCGCGCCCGCCGTACGCTTTTGATCGCCACCGGCGCAGACAAGGCCGAGGCCGTGCGCGGCATGGTCAAGGGCCCGGTTACGCCCCGTTTGCCCGCCAGCGCCTTGCGCTTCCATCAGGATTGCGTGATTGTGCTGGACAAGGCGGCCGCATCGCTTCTGTAAACGGTCCTTTTTGCAGCGCTTTTTCGCAAGCCGGGCCGGCGCGGGAGCGCCTTGTCCGCGCCGCTCGCCATGCCGCCGGAAGGCGCGCTTCGAACGCAAAGTTAAACCCCCGCCCCGGGGGTTTAATTTTTTACGTGGCTATGCTATACTATATTATGGCAAGCGATGGGCCGTCGCGCCCGTCGCCTCCCTTTGAAAAGAAGAAGGTGAGTCTTTGGCCCGTAAAGACAGGCTTTTCCAGACGACCATGCTGGTGACGCTGGTGATTATCGCCAGCAAGGCGGTCGGCTTTATCCGGGAAATGGTTGTGGCGCACTATTTTGGCACCCAGCCGGAAAACGACGCCTATGTCGCCGCATACGCGCTGTTTTATGTGCCGGTGTTGCTGCTCAATTCCTGTATTACCTCCACGCTGGTTCCCATGTACACCGAGGCCCGCGCCCGCCGGGGGCTCGCGCGCGCCGACCGCTTTGCCAGCAATACCATCAACATACTGGCGCTGGCGGCGTTGGGGCTGACGGTTTTGATGCTGGCGCTGGCCGAACCGCTGGTGCATCTGGTTTACCCTGGTTATGAGCCGTGGAAAGCGGCTTTGACGGTGGAAATGGTGCGCATCATGGTGCTCACGCTGATGTTCAACATTACCTCCATTTCCCTCGCCAGCCTTTTGAACGCCCAAGAGAAGTACATCGCCGCGCAGATCACCGGCTTTCCGCTCAGCTTTGCGGTTATTCTTGCCGCGGTGCTGTTTGCCCGGCAATACGGCGTGCGGGCCCTGGCCTGGGGCGTATTTGTGGCCAATATACTGCAAACGCTGGTGCTGATTCCCTTTATGCGCGGCTGGTTCAACTACCGCTTCATCGTCAATTTCCGCGACCGCCGCTTCCGCCGCCTGGTGGCGCTGGCCGGCCCGGCGATGCTTTCCATGGCGGTGAGCGAGCTGAACCACATGGTGGACCAGTGGCGCGCCTCTTACGGAAACCCCGGCGACGTATCGGCGCTTTCCTACGGCTACAAGGTCATCACGCTGTTGACCGGCGTAATCATCGTGCCCTTGACCACGATTATGTTCTCGCGCATGAGCCGCCTGGTGGCCGAAAACGACCGCCGCGGCATTTTGCAGATCGTGCGCAAATCCACCGTCACCATCGCCATGGTGATGCTGCCCATCATCGCCATCTGCGCCATCGGCAATCAGGACGTAATCAAAGCGCTGTATCTGAGCGGCGAGTTTGATCTGGACAGCGCGGCCGTCACCGCCGGCGTGTTCCTGTTTTATGTGATCGGCGTGCTGGGCTTTGGCCTGCGCGACCTTCTCAACCGCACGTTCCATGCCATGCAGGATACGCGCACCACGCTGTATGTTTCGGTGGGCATTGTTGCGGCGAACGTGATTCTCAACAATATTCTGCACTCCCTTATAGGCGTGCGCGGCCTGGCCCTGGCCACCACCATTTCCGGCAGCATCGGCATGCTGGTGCTGTTTTATCTTTTGCGGCGCAAAATGCGCCATCTGGGCATGCGGCGCATCGTCCCCGATCTTGTCAAAATCGCCGTGGCGTCGGTGGCGGCGGCGCTGGTGGCCTATCTGGTGGGCGGCGTGCTGCTGCCCGAGGCCGAAACCCGCTGGCAGGCCGTGTTGCGCCTGGCGGCGATGGGTTGCGGCGGCCTGGGCGCCTATGGGCTGGTTGCCCTGGCGCTGGGCGTGACGCCTCTGAAGGAATTCATAAGCAGGAAAGGAAACGCCAACAATGGACGAAGAACGGCTGATTACGACCGGATTCCGCGAGGAGGACGAGCAAACCGAGGTGTCGCTGCGCCCGCGCACGCTCGCGGAGTACTTCGGACAGGAAAAACTCAAAAAGAGCCTGAGCGTGTACATGCAAGCCGCCGTCGCGCGCCGCGAACCGCTGGATCATCTGCTGCTGTACGGCCCGCCCGGTCTGGGCAAGACTACGCTGGCAGGCATTATCGCCGCGGAGATGGGCCACAACATACGCATCACAAGCGGCCCCGCCATTGAGCGTGCGGGCGATTTGGCCTCGATTCTCACCAACCTGAGCGCGGGCGACGTGCTTTTTATCGACGAAATTCATCGCCTCAGCCATGCCGTGGAAGAGGTGCTCTATCCGGCCATGGAGGACTTTGCCCTGGACATCATGATTGGCAAAGGCCCCTCGGCGCGCTCCATTCGCCTGGATTTGCCCAAATTTACGCTCATCGGGGCGACCACGCGCGCGGGCATGCTTACATCGCCCCTGCGCGACCGCTTCGGCATCAACTTCCGTCTCGAATTGTATACGCCGGAGGAACTTTCCGTAATCGTTTTGCGCTCGGCAAAGATTCTCAAAATCCCCTGTGAGGACGAGGGGGCCCTGGAAATTGCCCGCCGCTCGCGGGGCACGCCGCGCATTGCCAACCGCCTCATCCGCCGCGTGCGCGATTTTGCCGAAGTGGAGGGCGGGGGGAGGATTACCCTGGCGGTGGCCCGCAAGGCGCTGCAAATGCTGGAGGTGGACGAGCTGGGCCTCGACCACACCGACCGCATGCTTTTGCGCACCATGATCGAGAAATTCGGCGGCGGTCCGGTGGGGCTGGACACGCTGGCGGCTTCCACGGGCGAGGACGCCACCACCATTGAGGACGTATACGAACCGTACTTTTTGCAACTTGGTTTCATCATGCGCACGCCGCGCGGCCGCGTGGCCACGCCCGCTGCCTATGAACATCTCGGCCTCACCGCGCCTGCGCCCAAGGCGGACGACGGCCAAATGAGGATGGAACTGTGACGCCCCTGTGCGAGGCCATTGTCCGCGATTACCAGGTGCGCAAGGGCAGGGCGCGCAAGGCCGCTTTCCGGGCGCTGGTGAAGTCGGAAATGCGCAAAGAGGGCGTGCTTTTCCGCGAGGAACGCGCAAAGGGCCTGGTGGAGAATGTCAACCTGGTCTGCGGCAACCTTGCCAAGGCGGAATACGTCCTGGGCGCGCACTACGATACCTGCGCCGCATTGCCCTTTCCCAATCTGGTGGCGCCGCTGAACTGGCCGCTTTCCATACTGTTTCAACTGTGTCTGGCGGCGATGCTGATACTGCCATGCGCGCTTTGCGCCGCGCTTGCCCGCCGTCTGGGCGCGCCCGTTGGCCTGGCGGCGGCGTTGGGCGCGGCTTGCGCCGTCTTTTTGTCGGCGTTGATGATCGCCGGGAAGGCCAACCGTCATACCTTGAACGACAATACCTCCGGCGTGGTCGCGCTTTTGACGCTGCTTTCGCGCATGCCCAGGGAACAACGCGGCCGCGTGGCCGTGGTGCTGTTTGACAACGAGGAGCTGGGGCTGATTGGCTCGACGCTGTTTCGCAGGAGGCACGCGCGCGTTATGGAGGACAAGCCCCTGATCAATCTGGATTGCGTGGGCGAGGGCAAAACGCTGCTGCTTGCCGCCAGCAGGGCCTATCGCGCCGACGAAAGCCTCTGGGCGCGCACGCGCGCGGCCTTTCCCGGCGGCGATTATGAGCCCGTGCTTGTGCCCGCAGCGCGCGCCTTTTATCCCTCGGATCAGATGGGCTTTAAAAAGTCGCTGGCCATGGCTTCGCTCAGGCGCAGGCGCTTTTTTGGCCCAGTGCTGGGCCGCATCCACACCCGGCGCGATACCGTATTGGACGAAAAGAACATTGAATACATCGTGGAGGGCCTTTTAAAGCTGACGGAAGATGAAAACGAGTGATTTTTATTACGAACTGCCCGAGGAACTGATTGCCCAGACGCCCGTGGAGCCGCGCGACCACAGCCGCATGCTGGTGGTGCATCGCGCCGGCGGCGTGCTGGAGCACAGGCATTTTTATGACATCACGGATTATCTCAATCCCGGCGACGTGCTGGTGGTGAACAATACGCGCGTTATCCCGGCGCGGCTGATCGGCGAACGCGCCGGCGGCGGCGCGGCGGAGGTGCTTCTGCTCAAACAGCTTGGCCCCAAGCGCTGGGAAACGCTGGTGCGCCCCGGCCGCAGGCTCAAGCCCGGCGCGGAGGTATCGTTTGGCGGCGGCAAATTGACCGCCCGCATGGTGGATACGACCGACGCCGGCGGCCGCATTGTGGATTTTTTCTGCGAGGGCACGCTGGAGGCCATGTTGGACGAACTGGGCGAGATGCCTCTGCCGCCCTACATTCACGAAAAGCTTGCGGACAGGGACCGGTATCAGACCGTTTACGCCCGATACGACGGTTCCGCCGCCGCCCCGACGGCTGGACTGCACTTTACGCAGGCGCTGCTGGAAAAAATCCGCGCCATGGGTGTTCAAATTGTGCCCGTGCTTCTGCATGTGGGCCTGGGTACCTTCCGGCCGGTGAAGGTGGAGGACGTGGAGGAGCATGAGATGCACTCCGAGTACTACGAAGTTACGCCCGAAGCCGCAGAAGCGGTCAACGCCGCGCGCGCGGCGGGCGGCCGCGTGTTCGCCGTGGGCACCACCAGCGTGCGCACGCTGGAAAGCGCCGCCGGAGAGGACGGCGTTTTGCGGGCGCAGTCCGGCTGGACGAATATATTCATCACCCCCGGCTACCGCTTCAAGATGGTGGACGCGCTGATTACCAACTTCCACTTGCCTGAATCGACGCTGGTGATGCTTGTAAGCGCTTTTTACAGCCGCGAAGGCACACTGGCGGCCTATGAGGAGGCTGTGCGGCAAAAGTACCGCTTTTTCTCTTTCGGCGACGCCATGCTGCTGCTTTAAGCGCGCTTTCACGGGCAAGCGCCCCGTGCTTTGCACCGCATCGTTGCCGCGCCGCCCGTTTTTTCAGGGAACTTTCTGTCCGCCTGTTTCGGCGCAGAGGAACGTTTTTTGCAGGACGCCTTAGTTTTCCTGGAATTCACAGAGAATTCGCATTGCCCTGTTGACTTTGATACGGATTCGTACTATAATGCAGTACGAATCCGTATTTTTGAGGTGCGTTTATGGAAGATTCCGCCGCGTTGGCTCGCCGCCTGATCCTGGCTACTACCCGCATGGACGGCGCATATTATTACTTCGCCCGCCGCTCCGGGGTACCGGAAAATCTGCTTGCCCTGCTCTACGCGCTGGAGGACGGCAAACCCCATTCGCAAAAAGAGATTTGCGAGGATTGGTTGATTCCCAAAACGACCATCAACACCATTGTCAAAGAGCAGATAGCGGCGGGGCGCATTACCCTGCGCGCCGGAAAGGGCAAGCGCGAGAAGATCATCTGCCTGACGGAAAGCGGCCATGCCTATGCGCAGAAGGCCCTGCAAGGGATTTGCGAGGCGGAGCGCGTCGCCGTCGAGCGCACGCTGGAAAAGCACGATCGGGCCTTTGTGGACGCACTGGAGGATTTCGCCGGCACGCTTTGGGAGGAATACGAAAAGCGCCTGCCTGGAGAAGAGCGCTGATTTTTTCCAGGAGAAACTTGCAGGGGAAAGCATGCCGGCGCGGCAAACGCGCGGCTTTTTTGTGCCCTGAGACAAAGCCTGCCTCAAAAGACGGTTTATTCTGGCAATACATCCTGCAGGAGGGATGAGAAAACCCTATGAATTCGCACGAACTGTTTACCAACACCCCGCCGCGCAAGCTGTTTTTTTATGCGGCATTGCCGGGTGCGGTGAGTATGCTCGCCTCCGCGCTCTATCAGCTTATCGATGGTATGTTCGTCGGCCGTATTCTTGGCAGCACGCCCTTTGCGGCGTTGAACTTGGCCATGCCGTTCGTCATCATCAATTTTGCCATTGCCGACCTGGTCGGCGTAGGCTCGTCCGTGCCCATCTCCATCCACTTGGGGCGGCATGAAGATGATGAAGCCAGCAACTATTTTACCTGCGCCAGCCTGTTGATTGTGCTGGCCGGCGTGTTGATGGGCGGCATTCTGTTTGCCGCCGCGCCGCTGCTGATTTCCCTGATGGGCGCGGAGGGCGAGTTCGCCTCCCTGGCGGTGGCGTACCTGCGCGTGTACGGCCTCTGTTCGCCGGTGACCACCATCGTCTTCGCGGTGGACAACTTCATGCGCATCTGCGGCAAGGTGCGCGCGAGCATGATACTGAATATATTCATGTCCGTCCTCAGCGTGGGACTGGAGGCGCTTTTCCTCATCGTCTTCCGTTGGGGCATTGCCGGCGCGGCGCTGGGCACCAGCCTGGGCATGGCCATTACCGCCGTCATCGCCTATGTGCCGTTCTTCCGCGGCAAGACGCTTTTGCACTTCTGCAAGCCGCGCTTCAGCCGCGCCATGTTTAAAAAGATTGTCGTAAGCGGCGCGCCGAACTTCCTGAACAACATCGCCGGCAGAATCACCTCCATTTTGATGAACTTTCTGCTGGTGCGCCTGGGCGGGGAAATCGCGGTGTCCATCTACGGCGTATTGATGTATGTGGAGGGCTTTATCCAGCCGCTTCTGTACGGAATGTGCGATTCCCTGCAGCCCGCAGTGGGCTACAACTGGGGCGCGGGCGCGCTTTCGCGCGTCAAGTCAATTGAAAGGTACTGTTACACTGCCGGTGCGGTGGTGTCGGTGGTTTCCGCGATACTCATTTTCCTGGTTCCCGAGCCAATCGCCGGCATATTCCTGGAAGACGTAAACGCGACGGTCCTTGCCGATACCGCCTTTGCCCTGCGGCTGTTCAGCTTTACCTACCTTACGCGCTGGTTCTCTTTCGCCACGCAGAGCTTCATGCTGGCCATCGAACGCGCTGGCGCCGCCACGCTGATTTCGGTTTCCACGGCGCTGATTTTCCCGGTGCTGCTCGTGGCCGTTTTCTGGCCGCTGGGCCTGACGGGGCTGTGGCTGAACTTCGCGGGCACTTCGCTGCTGGCCGGCGGCCTGGCCGCGGTGATTATGCTGCGCTTCCGCCGCGATTGGAGAAAACTGGCGCGGGAGGAATCGCCCAGCATCGGCGAGCCTGCCTGAACGACCGGTTCTGAACGCAACGCGCCCCCGCATAGGATGACCTGTGCGGGGGCGCTTGCGTCTGCGCCGGGCGGAGGTGGTTTGCATGCGGATTCCCTGGGAAATGGTGCTGGCGTTTGCCATCGGGTTGGGGCTGATGTGCCTGGTGGGATACCTTCTTCTGGTGCCGATGCGCTTTTTGTGGCGGCTGGTGGCCGGCGGCGTGCTGGGCGCCGTAGCGCTGTGGCTGGTAAACGTTTTCGGCGGCCTGCTCGGCCTGCATGTGGAGGTCAACCCCTTTACGGCGTTGGCCGTGGGTTTTCTCGGCCTGCCCGGCGCGGTATTGGTGGTCTTGCTGAATCTGCTGTTATAGAAAAGGGAACGGCCGTCCGGTTTTGTCGAACGCGCCGCCGGAGATTGCGCGCCTCGCAAAATCGCCGGTTGAATACGCCGGTAGGGAGGGAGACGGCCGGGCCGGCGTAAACGGCGTTCAACGAAGCTGTTATGCCCGCTGCGCGTCCGACGGCTGCCGGGAGCAAAACCGCCGCGCAGCATCCGGCGGACGGAAACGGGACTATTATGCGTGCTCTGCTCCTGGATGCAAACCGAATGGAGAAAGAGCGCCAACGAATGCCCGCATCGTTCCGGAAGCGGGCGTTCAGAGCGCAGACAAAATCCGTAAACCCAGGCGCTGCCCGGATAAATAGAAATCAGAGGCAATCTTCGCTCCCTGCGGCGATTTGCCAGGCCCTGCGGGATTGTCAAACGCGGTGGCAAGGCGACGAACTTCGCCAAGCGGCGGAGTTCAGGCTGTCAAAACACCTCAAGAGAGCGCGAGAGGGCGGAAGCCCTTTCGCATTTTGTCGTCCCCGCGGCGTGCGCGTCGGAGGCGGGGCGATTTTTGCGTCGGGAACGCCCATTTTCCAGAGCAAAAGTCGGTTCCATGCAGTTTCCGCGCCCGGAAATCCGCAGGACTTCAGAGCAAACTGGCGAGGATGGCCAAAGGCGCAGGATTCTGCGGTTTCGCCAAGGGCAAAACTGCCGCGTCTCAGATTGGAAATTTGAGGCGCGGCGCCTGGCGGGGGAGATACTCCCCTGTCCGCCAGCTTTCCAAAATACTTTTTTAACAAGCGGGAACTTTGCCAAGCGGCGAAGTCCCCCTGCCGGCTGCAGCGCTTGCAGTCTGCGGACACTTTCGTTCAGGTAAGATCCATTATCCCGCGGGCTGTCTAGCCCGTACTCCCGCATCCAGAATGAAGCGGGCGCCAACGCGTGGCAGACTGTGCAGGGGGGAACCCGTTCCCCTGCCAGGCGCTGCGCCGCAAATTTCTGATTAAAGCCGCCGGTCGCTTCGCCAGAGGCGAAACCGCAAAACCGGCGCGTTTTGCGCCCCTGCCGCCCCGCCGCGATTTGCTGCGATTTGAAAACTCCAGTCCAGATTGCGCAGGGCAGATAGTCTTCTTCCGGAAAAATATCGCAGATTCGCCGCGCCTGTCGCCGGATTGCATTTTACAGATCGCCCTGCAATACATTTTTGAATGGCTGTTCCCGCTTCATTCCCGAAACGGGAGCTCAACCCGTTGACAAAACAGCGTACCGCTCCATCCGAACAGCGCAGGCGCGTCCGCTTTGGCGTTTGTGCAAAGCGCCATCGCCTGGGGAGGGTTTGGGAAACTTCATGGCTTTAAATAGAGCCGCCAAACCCTTTCCCAGCGGGAAGGCGCATTGCAAAAGCCGTTGCGAAGGAAAAATGCGCATGAGATGGCCATTCAAGGCGCGCGAACACCGCAGTGCCATGCCACTATAGGGCTTCATCAAACTGCAGCCTAACCGGCGGTTATAATTTAAAAGCAAAGGCCCGAAATTGCAGGAAGAAACGCATGTCGTGCCAGCTGCAGCAAGGAATGATGCAAGTTTTTCAGAGAATCCGGCGGCACATTGCAAAAAGGGCGCCCGGCCGGGGCTTGCCTGAAAAGGGAAAACCGCGGTTTTGGAAAAATTGCCGCTTTTGCGGAAGCCCCGCGGCGGGGCGCACATTCTCCCGCCAAGGCGCCCTTCGGGAAATTTTCAGGCAGACCTTACTGCCCCTCCGGCAGTTTGCACACGTCCACCCACTCGCCGCCGGTGCTCTTCTGCAATTCTTCGCCGGTGAGTTTTACGGCGCTGCTGGCGCTGCCCGCGGCCGGATAGACAAAATCAAAGCGCTGGAGGGATTTATCCAGGCATACGCGCACGCCGTCGGGCAGGGCGAAGGGACATACGCCGCCCACGGCATGGCCGGTCATGGAAAGCGCCTCGTCCGCGGTGAGCATTTTTGCCTTGGTATGGAAGGTTTCCTTGAATTTGTGGTTGTCGATGCGGGCGTCGCCCGCCGCCACCACCAGCAGGCAGCCGTCGCCCAGGTGAAAGGAGAGCGTCTTGGCGATGCGCGCGCCCTCCACGCCTACGGCCTGCGCGGCCAGTTCCACTGTGGCGCTGGAAACCTCAAATTCCTGAATGCGGTCTTCCAGGCCGTATGCTTTCAGATATTCCCGCACGCGTTGAACAGACATGAGCGCGCCTCCTTTGCAAAACTGAGCCTGATTATACCACGCGAAGATGAAATATACAAGCGCCAAAGTTCTGCGCCGCGAAAATCGCTTGTAGAGCAACAATACATATTGGACAGTTGAAAGCCCCGTCGGTTGTTCCAAAACTTCCCTGT
>CAJFUU010000268.1 GCA_904420265.1 uncultured Clostridia bacterium | reverse complement strand
TGCTTGCTTGCTTGCTTGCTTGCTTGCTTGCTTGCTTGCTTGCTTGCTTGCTTGCTTGCTTGCTTGCTTGCTTGCTTGCTTGAAAAGCATAATCGCGGCCGCGGCCATTGTCAAGCCCCTCCTTGCGGTTTTATTGTGAAAAAATTACCACAGCCATTCGTTATACCAGAATGCGCCGTCTGCCACAAGCCGCTGCGGCGTTAATTTTTGCGCGCCGCGGCGTTTTCCAGGGTGCGTTAAAAGGGAAAAATCCGCAATTTCGATGGGATTTCCCGTCCGTTTTGACGAAGGATTTCGCAGGCTTCGCGAAGCCAAATCAAGGGCTCCAGCGCCACAATGGCAAAAAAGACGCCGAAATTGCATTTTCAGGACTTTTCAAACGCGCTCTAATCCCTCCGGCGCGAACCGGCGATGGCCAACAGGCGCAGAAGCTGCATGATAGCCATAAACGCGCTGGCCACATAGGTCATCGCCGCGGCGGAGAGCACCTTCCTTGCGCCCCGCAGTTCTTCTCCCTGCAGATAGCCGCCGCTCTCCAGCGCCGCCAGCGCGCGCTTGGAGGCGTTGAACTCTACCGGCAGGGTGATAAGGGCAAAGAGCACCGCCAACGCAAACAGGGCGATACCCGCGTAAACCAACGGTTCCCACGAAACAATCAGGCCGACCAAAAACAGCGGCCAGGACAAGTTCGAGCCGATATTGACCACCGGCACCGCCGCGGTGCGCAACATCAGCGGGCCATAGCCGTCGCGATGCTGGAGCACGTGGCCCGCCTCATGCGCCGCTACGCCCAGGGCGGCCACGGAAGTGGAATTTGCCGTGGAATCCGACAGGCGCAACACCATGTTTTTGGGGTCGTAATGGTCGGTCAGGTTGCCATGTACGCGCTCCACGGCCACGTCGTAGACGTTTTCGGCATGCAGAAGCTGTTCGGCCATCTGCGTGGCGGTCAGGCCCGAAGCGGCGCGCACCTTGGAATAGCGGTTAAACGTGCTCGACACGCGAAACTGCGCCCACAGCGAAACCAACAGCGCCGGGATGAGCAGGGCATACGTCCAATCATAGAAAAAAGGAAAATACATTTCCGGAACCTCCTCGTGCCGGAACATCCTTCCGGCATACAGATATTTTACCACATTTGACCCGCTTTGGAAACATACTTTGCCCAAAAACCGCCTGCGCGACGATGAAATGTCGCAAACTCCGCCTTGGAGCGCCGTCCAGGATACCAGGCGGCCGCTTACAAACCGGTCCGGGCCGGGATGGCCCGAACAGCGACATCCCTGCGCGGCGGGAACATCAGAATGTCATTCCTTTTTATAGCGTTTTCCTGCGCATTTGCTTTGTCATGTTTCCGGGATGCTCCGCCGTCTTTCCTTATGGATAACCCATGCATCGGCGCTTTGCCTTTTGCAAGCGACGCCTTGCCTTTGGCGCGCGTGGGATTGACACCCCCGCCGCAGCAATGGTATGCTAAAAGGGCGCGGAAACTTCGCGCGAAAGGAGAATGCGCATGCGCAGATTTTGCATCGGCCTGGGTTGTGCGGCGGGAGCGCTGGTTGTGGTTTTGCTGGCCTACGCCGCCTATGTGCTTCTGGACATGCACCGCATTGAGGATAACCAACCCCTGGAAATCGTGCAGAACGCCTCCGAGGTGCTGGAAGCGGGCCGCGAATATACGCTGCTTTCCTGGAACGCCGGTTTTGGAGCCTATTCGGCGGATTTCAGCTTTTTTATGGATGGCGGCGAACACGCCCGCGCCTTCTCCTGCGAGGCCGCGCAGGAAAATATCGCCGCCATGGCCGCGCGCATTGCCCAGCTTTCCCCGGACATCGCGCTTTTGCAGGAAGTGGACGTGGATTCCGACCGGAGCTGGCACGTCGATCAGCGCGCCATGTTCGCCGCGGCGCTGCCGCAAATGTCCTCCAGCTTTGCGGTGAATTACGATTCTCCCTATCTGTTTTACCCCTTCAGCGAACCAATCGGCCGCTCGCTTTCCGGGTTGATGACGCTTGCGTCGGCGCAAATGGAATCCGCCGTGCGCCGCAGTTTGCCGTTGGAGGGCGGCCTTTCCCGCCTGACCGACCTGGACCGCTGTTACACAGTTTGCCGCCTGCCGATTGCGGACGGGGCGGAACTGTGCCTTTACAACGTGCATCTTTCCGCCTATACCAGCGACGGCGCCATCGCCGACGAGCAGGCGCGGCTGCTGCTTTCCGACATGGCCGCCGAATATGCGCGCGGCAACTACGCGCTGGCCGGCGGCGATTTTAACAAGGATTTGCTGGGCAATGCCGGCGCGGATTACGCCTGGGCGCAGCCCTTCCCTGCCGACCTCTTGCCTGAAGGCATCTCCCTTTACGCCCCAGGCAACGCCCCCACCTGCCGGTTGGCCGACGCGCCCTACGATCCCGAAACCGCCTTTGTCGTCACGCTGGACGGCTTCCTGGCATCGGCCAACGTCGAAATACTCTCCTGCGAGACGCTCGACGAAGGCTTCGCCCATTCCGACCACAATCCGGCGCTTCTGCGTTTCCGCCTTATGAAAAACGCCGCGTGAAGATCTTTTGCCGCGCGCCGGGAAGCCTGCGCCTGCAAGGATCGCCATGCGGGCGCAACGCCAGAGGGCAAGCCCGCATGCGGAAGCGCCCGCCGCGCAAACCGCCACCGTCTTCCCGATGCGCTGTGACAAAAGCGCCTTTCAGGCTGTCAAAAAACAGCAAACTGCTTTTTGAGAAGCGCCGCCTGGCGAAAGGACTTCGGTTCTTTGCGAAATTGCCGGCCTTTTGCCATGGGCAGCGCCGTTTTGGGGGCTATCTCTCCGATAACGACAGTTTCTTGCTGTTTTCCTGAGGCCGCGGCCACGGGAACACTGCGCGGCCTTCCTTGTCGGAAGTTTTTTGACTGGCTGACGGTTTCCCTTGTTGGGAAAACGTATTTCCCGCGTTTGCGCTCTTCGCCGGCGTCAAAAATATCGCTGCGCAGCGGAAGCCTTCAGGATGTCGAAAAAGTCAACACAAGAAGGCTTGCAGGACAAAATTTTGCGGAAACATGCACGGCTGTAAGCGTCCAATGGGGAAACCACGTCAAGCGGGCGAAGTTTGCCGCTTTGCGACCGGGTTTGACGCCCCGCAAAGTTTGGCAAACGCATCGCGGCAGGCAAAAATTGCTTCGTTTTCCCTTTTTGAGAACGTGCTTTTTGCGTTGCGGCCTCCCTTGGCATCCGTTATGCCCACCAGCCAATCCGGAGATATGGCGTAGCCCCATAATATAAGCATGATGCCGGCGGCACTCGCGCACCCGCCTCTCCGAGGCATCAGAATGTTGACAAAACCAACAGACTACCAGAGTGATGAGAAAGCCTGCAAGCCAAGGAAGCAAACCTGCAGGCAAGAGCGTTTACCTGAACGTAAGTGACCGCAGACTGCAAGTGCTGCTGACGCAGAAAGCAAAAATTGGCACCGGTTTCTCATTTATTTTATCAGGGCAATTTCTGCATTTGCGGGGGTGTCAGCGCTCCGCCACCTCTCCGAGGCATGCGCCAGCCTTAAAACAGCCGTCGTTCTGTCTCTTTGCATCGGCTTTTGTTCCTGCGCTTTCTCGCTTGCCTGAAAAGCCTTCGACGGTTTTGCTCATAGCGATGGTTCCACGAAACTCCCCGTTGCATGCGAAGGGCGATACATACAAAATTTCCCGCCATGCAGCGGGAAATTTCAGAATGTTGGCAAAACCAACAGACTACCAGAGTGATGAGAAAGCCTGTAAGCCAGGGAAACAAGCCTGCAGGCAAGAGCGTTTACCTGAACGTAAGTGACCGCAGGCTGCAAGTGCTGCTGACGCAGAAAGCAAAAATTGCCTCCGGTTTTCCTTCTTAGCTGGGCAGTTTTGCATTTGCAGACTTTGTCAGCGCCCTGAAATTCCCCGCTGCATGGCGGGAAATTTTGTCTTCCGGCTTATGCTTCCGGGCTGGCTTCCGGTTCTGCGGCCGCCTCCGGCTCCGGGCTCACGTCCGGTTCGGCGCTGGCGTCCGGTTCTTCACTGGCAACCGGCGTTTCCTCCGCCGCGGCTTCGCCCCCGTCCGCTTCGGCGGCCGGCGCAAAGCTTTCCAGCACGGCGAGTGTCTCCGTCTCATCCACGCCGACAAACGTCAGCACATAAAGCGTGCCGCCCTCCAAAAGCAAATACTGCGACGCGGCCTCGCCGTCGAGCGCGACCTGAATCAAGGCAAATTCGCGCCCGCCCGCTTCGACATACTGCGCCTCCACATTTTCAAAACCTTCGACGTACTGGGCATATTCGGCCAGCAGCGCGTCGGCGGCGACGCGTGTATCTTCATAGGCGCTGGGCGCGCTCACCAGGCTGATCGCCGCCTCGTCGCGCACGGCCAGGAGGCTTTCGCCCGCGTAAGCAGCGCCGGTGTCCTGCGCCGCGGCCTGGCGGTAGCCCTCCATTTCTGCCTCTGCAACCAGTTCAAAGCCTTCGGGAAGCGTGATCACGCTTTGCGCATCCTCAAGCGTTTCCGCTGCCGCGCAGGCGCACGCAAGCAGCGCCGCCAGCAGCACCATAGCGATTCTTTTCATAAAAACACCTCCGTTCCCCGACATCATAGCACACATTCGCGCAAAAAGCAATTGCATCCCGGCGCGCGGGCATGTATAATGGAAGCACAAGGAAATTACTTTTGAGGAGAGAAAGCTATGGACATGCATGCGTTTCGCCAAAAATCGGCGCAATGGCTCCGCGATCACGCGGAGGAAATGGTCGCCGATGTTCAGGCATTTTCCCGCATCCGCTCGGTCAGCCGCGCCGACCTGGCCCAGGAAGGCGCCCCCTTTGGCCCGGAATGCCGCCAGATGCTCGATTTCGCGCTGAAGCGCGCCCGGGAAATGGGGTTTGAAACCGAGGACCACGAGGGTTACTGTGGCAGCGCCATTTCCGGCGACGGCGCGCATTGCATCGGCATCATCGCCCATTTGGA
>CAJFUU010000267.1 GCA_904420265.1 uncultured Clostridia bacterium | reverse complement strand
CGTGAGCATGGTGCGGCTTAGAAGTAAGTCCGGCCAGCCTTCGGGCTGAGAGGGCCAGTAGTGGGGAGGCCATTGCCTTAGGAGCGAACGCCCCGGCCGGCGGGTGTGGGGGCAAAGATCAGGTCGGGCGGACGGCCGCGCTTTGCTGCGCGCATGGCGATGTTTCCGGCGTTGGAAGTTGGAAGAGGATATCCAGAGGCGCATCCCCTCCGGTAAAGTTGGCCCCGGCCGACGCAGCGCGGCCGCGCTTTCTTTCGCCAAATCGCGTTGGAATGGAAATTTCCCGGTTTGCCGTCTTGCGCGATGCGACTCCGACGTTGAAAGAGGATGCACGGGGGCGCATCCCCTCCGGTAAAGTTGACCCCGGCCGACGCAGCGCGGCCGCGCTTCCTTTCGCCAAATCGCGTCGGAGCGGAAATTCCACAGTTTGCCGTCTTGCGCGATGCGACTCCGGCGTTGGAAGAGGATGCACGGGGGCGCATCCCCATCCGGCAAAATTTCCCCGGCCGGCGCAGTACGGCCGCGCTTCCTTTCGCCAAATCGCGTTGGAACGGAAATTCCACGGTTTACCGTCTTGCGCGATGCGATTCCAGCGTTGGAAAAGGATGCACGGGGGCGCATCCCCTCCGGTAAAGTTGGCCCCGACTGGCGCAGCGCGGCCGCGCTTCCTTTCGCCAAATGGCGTTGGAACGGAGATTCCCTGCGGATATTATCCGGCTTTCCCTAAAAGCTGTGAGAAGAAAAGTCGCGCAAAGTTCTGGGGCGCAACTGCAGGAATGCGGTTAAAAAATTTGCCATTATCGGAGATATGCCCTCAAAACGATGCTTCCCATGGCAAAAAGGCCAATTTTGCAAGGAACCGAAGCCCTTTTGCAGACGGCGCTTCCCCAAAAGCAGTTTTGCTGCTTTTTTGACAGCCTGGGATATTGTCCGTTTTGCCGGGAAAGAAACGCCTGAAAGCGCGGCGCTTCTTTCCATGAATGCGTTTTACAAAGGAGAAAGCCATGCGATATGACGCTATACTGCTTGATGCAGACGACACGCTGTTTGACTTTCGCGGCGCAGAAAAAAACGCCATCGGTGAAATCATCCGGGGGCTTGGCATTGTGGACGAGACGGCGCCGCAAGTTTACCATCGCCTCAACAAGGCCTGCTGGGAGGCGTTTGAGCGCGGGGAAGTGACGCAGGCGGAGTTGCGCGTGCGGCGCTTCCGCGATTTTCTTCATTATTACAAAATAGAGGCCGATCCACAGGAAGTGGGCGAAGCCTACACCGAGGCGCTGGCCCGACAGGGCATGCTTTTGCCTGGGGCGTTGGAGGCGGTGCAGGCCGTGGCCGCGCGCTTGCCGGTGGCTGTGGTTACCAACGGCATATCGTCTGTGCAGCGGGGGCGCATGGCGCGTTCTCCGCTGCAAAAATATGTTTCCGCGTTCATTATCTCCGGAGAAATGGGCTTTCAAAAGCCCGATCCGCGCATGCTCTTTGCCGCATTGGAGGCTCTGAACGGCGTCGAGCCCGGGCGCGCCCTGATGGTGGGCGACAGCCTCACCAGCGATATGCTTGCCGCCAACCGCGCCGGCGTGGACGCCTGTTGGTTCAACCCGGAGGGCAAGGTCGCCCCCGCGGAATACCGCATTCGCTATGAAATAGACGATATCCGCCGCCTGCCCGACGTCGCCCTGCAATGACAAAACGTCCGCCAAGGCGGAATCCGGGCAGACAGATAGCCTTGTGCGGACAGGCAAGGCCTTCGCCATGGCCGCTTTGCAAGGCGGCGGATTTCTCCGGCAAATGGGCGCTGGTTGCGCAAAAATGCATTCGAGGGAACGATTTTGCAGGCGTTTCTGCCGGCATTTGGACAGGTGGCGTTCCGCCAGGGGGCCGGGCATTGCTGCCTATGCTTCCGTTTTAACGGTATCCATCCGCAAGCGAAAAAAGGCGGCCGCTATATAAGGCACGAAGAAAGACGGGTAAGAAGCGATTGCTTTTGCCCGTCCTTTTCCGCTATGCAGGGAAACGCCATTTTGCGGATATACGCATACCCTTCAGGCTGCGACTGCTCGCTGGATATTTTGCCGCTGTATGCAAGCGCGCATGGGCGTTTTATCCGGTTGTGCGCTTTTTTACTATTTGCGGCAAATCGGAATGGGAAGTTATGGATTCATGCGCTGTTTTCTGTTCGGTTTCCTTTTCATTTCCAACAGCCTGATAAAATCGTCAAACAAAGAAGTGTCTGTAGGCTCAAACATCAGCCATTTCCCATCGTGATAAGTTTGCGCTTCATCGTAAACTCTTTGAATTTCCCTTGCGTAATTGTCCCTGTCCTTTTCAAATTTCAGGCGTTCATCTTTTCCCAGGATAACCATAAACCCTATGCAATTTTCCCTTGCATACAGCGCGCACAGAGTTTTACCGCCCCGACGGTATTTATATTCATATGTCCAGGCTTTACCGCCTTTGCCCCACAAATGATCCATATCGTATTTTTCATCAATGGATGCGCATAGCTGATTCCATATCGCATAGAGGGTTTTTCCAACCAGCGTTGTCATTTGCCCGGCGTTGGGAATTCCATCAGGCATGGCGGCTACCTCCATCCATTTTCTTTTGTTGCTTGCTCATTTGCGGCGGCTTTGCCGTTGCCGGCGGGCGCAGGGCCATAAAAGACAAATCTGGCCGTCAAGCAAGAAGCGCCGCGAGGACGGCCGCAAGGCGCAGACAAAACCCGCAAGCGCAAAAACTGTCCTGATAAAGCGGGAGGCGGGAACAATTTGTGCATCCCGCGGCGCGTTTGCCAAGCCCTGCGGGACGGGCAACGCCGGCGCGAAGGACAAACTTCGCCACGCGGCAAAGTCTCAGTTTGTCAAGAAGAGATTTTTGACAAGCTGGCGGACGGGAAGCATCGCCCCCGCCGGGCGCCGCGCCTTAAACTTCCAATTTGAGCCGCGGCAATTTTGCCTTTGGCAAAACGCAGAATCCAGGGGGTTCTGCGCCTCCGGCCCCATCGGTTCCGGTGGAATCCTGCGGATTTCCGGGTGCGGAAACGGCCAGGAAACGGTTTTGCTCTGGAAAGGATTCTTCCGACGCAAAAAACGCCCTGCCCACAGCGTACACGCCGCGGCGCGCGATGAAAGTGCGAAAGGGTTTCCGCCCTCTCGCGCCCTCTTGAAGGGATTTGACGGCTGAAACTTCGACACGCGGCAAAGTCTCCTTCCGGCAACACCTGCAACCCGCGGTTACGCATGTACAGAGAAGATCCCCTGTATGCCAGTTCGCTTCCGCGTCTCGCAGGTCTTCCCATCACGCCGGCAGTCTGTTGGCTTTTTCGAACGCCACGCCTGCGCGGAAGATGTCAACAGATTTTCAGCAGCATGGTGTGCGCTTCATCCATTTCCACCACCAGCAGCTTTTGCTTTTCCAGGGCTTTCATAACGTCGCTGAAGCGCTTGAAACCGATTTGCTTTTCGTCGAAATCCGGATAATCGGCCTGTATGGTGGCTTTGAGGATGGAGGGGTTGACGCGGTCAAAGCCGTCGTTTTTAAAGCGTTCCAGCGCCTGCGTAAACGCCGGCAGCCAATTGGTCTTGTCCAGCTTGGGGCTCTGCTGCGCGTCCGCGGTGGACAGGCCCACCATGAGAGAACTCTGGTCGGTCCACACGCGCAGCTTGGGCGCTTTGTCCGCCAGCACGGCCATGAGTTTTCCAAAGGTTGCGCAGCCGTAGTTGCGCTCGGAGAAGTCGGGGCGCAGGCGGGTAAGCGTGTCCTTGAGTTCGCTGGCGTACATTTGCTCCTCGTCCTGGTCTTCGAGAATGGTGATAACCTGCGTCACCAGTTCGTTCACATCGCCGTCGCCGACGTTGTTTTCCTTGGCGCGGCCCTTTTTGACCGCCGGGCGCTTGACCGCCACGTTTTCCAGAAAAATAAATTCGTTACAGGCGTTGATGAAAATTTCCGAAGCAGCTTCCGAACGCGAAATGCCCAATACGTGTTTGCCCATGCTTTTGAGCTTGGCCACCAGGGGCTGATAGTCGCTGTCTCCGGAAACGATGCAAAAACTGTCGATGAGGGAATTGCGATAGGCCACCTCCATGGCGTCGATGACCAACTGAATGTCCAGATTGTTCTTCTGGCACTTGCCGTAGCGCAGCGACGGCACCACCGAAAACGTGTTGGATAAAAGGCATTGCTTGAGATCCGAATAGCGGTCGGTATAGCCGTATACCTTGCCCAACAGTATATCTCCGCGAATTTTGACCTTTTCAATGATGTAGCGCAGCATGGATTCCTTTGCGCCCACGTTTTCCAAATCCACAAAAACCGCAAAATTTGCCTTGCCCACAGTAAAACTCCTTGTTCAATTGCTGCTTCTATTGTATACCGAATCGTCCCGCCTGTCAACGCGCAGCCCTGCCTTTGCGGCCGCGGGCATTGCGACAATTTTTCAACGTTTCCCGAAGCGCCTTGACAGTATGCCCACAAACATATACAATGGTGTTGTTTGGAATTATCGCATAAGGAGCGTTTCTATGCGCAAGGGCTTTTTTCGCAAAGGCATAAGTTCGGCGGTTATACGCTTTTCCATGGGGCTTATACTGCTGGTAGTTATCCTGGTGGTGCTGTATTACCTCCTGGTTTCGGCGACTTACGAAGTGGACGGCCAGCAGCCCGCCAATACGCTTCGGCCCTATGTGGTGCCCGAGGCTACGCCGACGCCCACGCCTTCCCCCACGCCCTCGCCCACCCCGGAAGAGGACGCCACGCTGCCGCCGTATGCCACGCCGACGCCCACGCCGGCTACGCCTACCCCGGAACCGACGCCCTCGCCCACGCCGGAACCCACCAGCATTCCCCAGAGCATGCTGGCGGCCCCGCAGCCGCGCAGCGCGGAAAATATACCGCCTGTTTCCAGCGATGTGCGCGCCGCGATTACCGATTGCTATGTCTCTGCTGTGGACAATTACCAGATTATGGAAATCGAGGGCTACGCGTATTACGAAAACCCTTATTATAACGGCGAAAACAGTTCGTGTTACCTGGTTGTGGTGCAGAACTCCACGGGCTTGATTATGTCCTATCTCACCACCAGCGAGGAGGGCATCACCGGCATCGAGCACGATGGCGTGGGTCAGAACCTTGCCGATTCCGACTTCCGGGTCTACATAGACGTTTCGGAATACAGCGACGATGTTTACACGCTGGCGGTCGTACTTCTGTGTACAAACGACGGTTACGAAGCCCAGCTTACCTATCGCTTCCCCGACACCACAAACTTCGCCGTGCGCAGCGGCGAGATCATCACCCCGATTCGCATTGAGAACTCGCCCGAACCTGCCGCCGAAACGGCGCAGACGACGGTCGCTCCGGGAGAGGCGTAAGGCAAAGCCGTATGCGCAACGGACGGTTATAAAAATCCGAACCAATACAAACATCCTCCCAAAGGCAGGCGCCTTCAGGAGGATGTTTGAATTGGTTCGATTTTTTATAACCGGCTGTTGCGCATGCGGCTTTGCCTTACG